>NZ_JBFUIT010000149.1:0-9172 GCF_056401735.1 Luteibacter sp. P4_D7_3 | reverse complement strand
GCGTACGCCGCTGCCCGGGCTCGACGGCCGTGGCGCTCCTATCCAGTACATGGATGTCGTCGAGGGGCGGGCGGTCGTGGCGACGTGGCTGGCGGCGGCCCTCAGTCCTGGGTGCCCGCCGTGAGTTTGAGTGATGCAGTACATCGCGCTCTAACGGCAAAAACGCAAGAAGATGCGGATGCGTAAGCATCGACTGATCGCCTCGCTTGTCGCAAAGGCTCCGTGGTGAAAAAAAACCGACGCCTGTTTTTGCGGTCCCCGTCACGGCAACCCATCCACCGGTGAATGAACCCGTTCGTGGAAAGCCCCGCGAAAGCTTCGCGTCGCATGGCTGAAGGGGAAACAGGGGAGCAAGAMGCGGGATGGTGGGGAGTTCGTGATTTCCTGCGCTTCACGCAACACCGGGCAGGGAGACGAATGACCGGCGGGGAACATGCCGCTTAGCCAGATCGCCAGCGTGTCAGGGCTTCCGCCGTAGCGGAGGCAAATACGGGCTAACGAAGGATCATTCATGAAGATCGATGCTTTTGCTTCAGGGGTCACACGCAAAACTGCACTGACATTGGCCATTGCGCTGGCGATGACCTCGCTTTCCGCGCACGCCGAAGATGCATGGGTTTCCACGCATACCAGGGCCGCGATGCTCCCCGTCGCCGCTACGCAGACGCTCGCCGCAAGTTCAACGGCCGCCACGCCGGTGGCCAGTGGCTATGCGTTGAACATGACCGGTTCCCCGCACATCGACGGTGCGGCCGTCACCGCGGTGGCAGCCGATCATCCGCTGCACGTCGTGGTCAGCCTCAAGCTGCGCAATCCCGACCAGTTGCAGACCTTCCTCGCCGGCGTGACCACGCCCGGTAGCGCGCAATACGGTAAGTTCCTCTCGCCCGCGCAGTTCAAGGCGCAGTTCGGCCCGACGCAGGCGCAAGTCGACGCGGTTGTCGCGCACCTGCAGCAGGCTGGTTTCACCAACATCGACGTCGCACCCAACAATCTGTTGATCTCCGCCGACGGCAATGCCGGTGCCGCGACGACGGGCTTCCATACGTCGATCAAGCGCTTCACCTCGAACGGCCGCGAATTCTTTGCCAATGACACGCCTGCGCTTGTCCCTGCTGCGCTCGGTGAGTCGGTCGACGCTGTACTCGGTCTGCAGAACGTGTCGGTCAAGCACACGTTGCACCATGTCTATCACCCGGAGAACGTGACCGTACCTGGTCCGGCATCGAGCACGCAGGCGGCCGCCGCCGTGGGTGCGCATCATCCGCAGGACTTCGCAGCGATCTACGGCGCCAGTGGCGTACCGGCCGCGACGAAGACCGCGGTGGGCATCATTACCTGGGGTTCGATTACCCAGACGGTGACCGATCTGAATACCTTCACGTCGGGCGCGGGTCTGGCCACGGTCAACGCGACGATCACCAAGGTCGGCAGCGGTACCTTCGCCAACGACGATGACTCCAACGGTGAGTGGTCGCTCGACAGCCAGGATATCGTCGGTATCTCCGGCGGCGTGAAACAGCTGATCTTCTACACCTCGCCCAACGGCGACTCGAACTCCAGCGGCATCACCGACGCGGGCATCACCGCGACTTACAACAAGGCCGTCACCGACAATATCGCCAAGCTGATCAACGTGTCGCTCGGTGAAGACGAGACGGCCGCCGAAGAGTCCGGCACCCAGGCAGCGGACGATGCGATCTTCCAGCAGGCCGTGGCCCAGGGCCAGACCTTYTCGATCGCTTCGGGCGATGCGGGTGTCTACCAGTGGTCTACCGACCCGACCTCCGGTTCGCCTGGCTACGTGGCGAACTCGGCCGGTACGGTGAAGATCGACCTGACGCACTATTCGGTCAGCGAGCCGGCGAGCTCCCCGTACGTCATCCAGGTCGGCGGCACGCAGCTTTCCACCAGCGGTACGACGTGGTCGGGCGAAACCGTCTGGAACGAAGGCCTTTCGGCCATCGCGCCGAGCCAGGGCGACAACAACCAGCGCCTCTGGGCGACCGGTGGTGGTACCAGCCTCTATGAGGCGGCACCTTCCTGGCAGTCCGTCGTATCGAGCTCGACCAAGCGCGTGGGGCCAGACCTTTCGTTCGACGCGGCCTCGGCGTCGGGCGCCCTGATCATCATCGACGGACAGACGGAGCAGGTGGGTGGTACCAGCCTGGCATCGCCGCTGTTTGTCGGTGCTTTCGCGCGTATCGAATCGGCTGCCAACAACGCCATCGGCTTCCCTGCATCGAAGTTCTACGGTGCTTTCCCGACCCAGACCTCGTTGCTGCATGACGTGACGTCGGGCAACAACGGTTACCAGAACCACGGCTACACCGCCGCCACGGGCTTCGACGAGGCCACGGGCTTCGGCAGCTTCGACATCGGCAAGCTCAACACCTACGCCCAGGCCAACTGGGTCACCGGTGGCGGTGGCGGCACGAACGTTCCGCCGGTAGCGAACTTCAGTGTCGTGACCAGCGGCCTCACCGCGACCTTCACCGATAGCTCCACGGACAGCGACGGCAGCATCGCGTCGCATGCGTGGAACTTCGGTGACGGCTCGACCTCGACGGCGACGAGTCCGAGCCACACGTACACGGCGGCGGGCACGTACACCGTCAGCGAGACGGTGACCGATAACGCAGGCGCCACCAACGCCAAGAGTTCCTCGGTAACGGTGACCTCGTCCGGTGGCGGTGGTGGCAACACGCTGCAGAACGGCGTGGCGGTGACCGGCCTGTCGGCCGCGAAGAACGCCAAGCTCAACTACACCGTGGCGATCCCGTCGGGTGCGAAGAACCTGAAGATCGTCATCTCGGGTGGTTCGGGCGATGCGGACCTCTACGTGAAGTTCGGTTCCGCGCCGACGACGTCGAGCTACGACTGCCGTCCGTATGTGACCGGCAACTCGGAGACCTGCTCGTTCACGACGCCCTCGACCGGCACGTACTACGTGATGCTCAACGGCTACGCCGCGTTCTCGGGCGTTTCGCTGAAGGCGACCTGGACCAACTGATCCACGCGTGAGTAGAAGGAGGGCGCTCCCGGCGACGGGGGCGCCTTCTTCATTTTCGCCGCGCGTCGGTACACAATCCCCGCACGGCGGAGAGGGTGCCGGATGGAACAGGGTCGGGGGGCCACATGGACTATAAGGAACGTCAGGCAGAGGCGCGGGCGCGTTTTGCCGCAACGGACACGGCAGTGCTCGAGCGCATGTGGATTCGCGACGAGCGAGTCGACTGGGCCGAGGCGGCATTGCGTGCGGAACTCATCGACCGGGGTATCGATCCCGACGCGCTTGCACGGCGGCATATAGACGAACAGGCTGTCCGTCCGGCGTGGCTGAAGATGGAAGCGGTGCAGGTCGCCGCGCCATCAGCGCGCCCACCGGGCGCTGCCATGCCGCTGCGTTGGTTCATGGCTGTCTTTGCCGTCCTCGTCATCGGATCGATGGCGCTGATATGGGCCGCCAGCTATAGCAGCGAAGCCACTGCGGAGACTCGCAAGGTTGTCCTGCCGGTGTTCGGGGCCATCGCGGGCAGCAGTGTCTTGTTGCGATGGCTCAGGGTCGATTTCCGCTACGTGTTTTCGGGCCTATGGGCGACCGGACTGTGCGCCGCGACGGTGGTCTTCCTGTGCCTTCCGCACGCGGCGCCGACGGCGTCGCTATTGGACGACGTGAACGCCTTATCGAAGGCACAGCTCGCGGTTGGCGTCGAGCAGCGAGCCGTGGCTGCGGCATCCAAAGCGTCTGCAGACTGGCGGCTGGCGCGCGCCAATCTCAGGGCGCATATGATCGCCAGTGAGCGAGCGACGGTGGTCGGCGACGTGCAACTGGCGGATCTGGCGACGCGCGATCGCGTGCGCGACGCGCTGCGAAACTGGAGGAGCGATCTCGCCGCCCAGGACATGGTGGACGATCGCGCGCGTCGTGGGCTCGGGGACGCTGAAGCATCGGTGATCGCCGAAGGTGGTCGCCCCGCTGCCTCGATAACCCGGGACATGGCGGATCTGACAATGTTCCTCAAGCGGGTCGCGCCGATCCGGGCGGCCACCATCGAGGCCATCGACGCGCGAGAGGCTGTCGTGGATTTTTTCGAGACACACCCCGTGCAGATCGACCAGGCTCGGAACCAACCGTTTTTCGGCGAGGATGCGAAACCCGAATACGCGCGTCTGCTCGAACGCCGCAAGCTTGCCTTGCAGGACGAGGCCCGAAGCTGGGCGACCGTCCTCGCACAACAGGGGCAGGCCCCGCAGACATCCCGCTGAAAGGCGTCGCTCATCTGGCGCGAATTGTCCGGTCAGCGTCCGCGCCCGGCCTGTCGCACTTGCTCCGGCCGGAGGAAACTGGGTTCAATCCAGCCACCAGGAGTGCCGCCATGTCCCACGCCGATACCGCGCTGATCGTCATCGATGCCCAGGAATCCTTCCGCCACCGCCCGTACTGGCGGGAAGGCGATGTCCCTGCCTATGTCGACCGCCAGCAGGCCCTCATCGATGGAGCGACGAACGCCGGCATCCCCGTCGTTCGCATTTTCCATGTGGAGGACAGCGGTCCGTTCTCAGAGGCGTCAGGCTTCGTGGCGACATTGGCACCTCTTCGCATCGCGCCGACAGTGACCTTTCGCAAGAGACGGCACAGCGCCCTAGTTGGCTCCGGCCTCGAGGTCTGGCTGACCGAGAACGGCATCCGTCGCATCATCGTGTCCGGCATCCGCACGGAGCAATGCTGCGAAACCACCACCCGCCACGCCTCGGACCTCGGTTATGAGGTGGACTATGTGGGTGAGGCGACACTGACGTTCCCGATGACGGACCGTCATGGTCGCGAGTGGAGCGCCAGCGAGATCCGCGCGCGCACGGAACTGGTGCTGGAAGATCGTTTTGCGCGCATCGCGACGGTCGAGGAGGCGCTCGCAGGAGCGCTGCGCAACGCCGCCTGATGAAGAGCACGGCACCCCGCGTCATCCCCGTTTTCGTGGTGTTGCCACCGCGCGTGCTGCTGCTCGATGTCGCGGGACCGATCGAGGTGTTGCGCAAGGCGAACCTCGAGCAGGGCGAGGTTCGCTTCGACGTTCGATTCGTCGGGCCGGCACGCAAGCTCGGCAGTTCAATCGGTCTTGCCGTGACCGGCATCGCGCCTTTGCCGGTGCGGCTGCCGGACGGCGCCATGCTGGTCGTTCCTGGACACGCCGACATTCCGCTGGGCGAGCCGGTCACCACGGCCGGGCAGAACGATGCGTATGAAGCAGCCATTGTCGACTGGCTTCGACGCGTCGTGCGGCCCGGTATCCGACTTGCCACGATCTGCTCGGGCGCCCTGCTGGCCGCACGCGCGGGCCTGCTCGATGGCGTCGAGTGCACGACGCACCACGGCTGCATCGCTGAACTCGCGCACGACGCTCCCGCGGCACGCGTGCGTGAGAACCGTCTCTACGTTGTCGACGGCGAGCGGATGACGAGTGCTGGCATCACCGCCGGGATCGACCTGATGCTGCATGTTGTTGCGGGCGAGGTCGGGCCCGGGTGCGCATTGGCGGTCGCACGCTTCCTCGTCGTTTACCTGCGCCGCGCGGGAGGCGATCCGCAGCTGTCGCCCTGGCTGGAAGGGCGCAACCACATGCATCCGTCGATACACCGTGCACAGGACGCGGTTGCCGGCGATCCGGCGCGTGACTGGACGGTGCCAGTGCTGGCGCGGGAGGCTGCTACCAGCCCGCGCAATCTGTCGCGACTGTTCAACGAGCATGCGGGCATGAGCGTGACGGATTTCGTGAACCGCATGCGGGTTGCCCTGGCCAGCGAGTTGTTGGCTGGGTCCCGGCTGGATATGGAGGCGGTGGCCGAACGCTCGGGTTTCGGCTCCGCACGACAGTTGCGCCGGGCCTGGGGTCGTCTGCACGCCGCGCCGCCGAGTCGGTCGCGCGACGCGTTGACCTGAGCCTCGAAGAACCGGCCTTGCCGTCCGAGGCGAAGCGAGCGTAGGGTGAATCCTCTTCCATCAGCCGCAGGAGCACGAAGCATGCTGATCCACGGTAGCTGTCATTGCGGAAACCTGACCTTCGAGCTTGTGTGGCCCGAACATGCCGAGACGATTGCCGCCCGGGCATGCACGTGCACGTTCTGTCGGAAGCACGGGGCTGTATGGACAGCGAATGCCTTGGCAACGTTGAGCATTCGGGCCCGGGGTGGTGGCCTGGTCTCGGATTACACCTTCGGCACGGAAACCGCGGACTTCCGCGTCTGCGCGCGGTGCGGTGTTGTCGCCTGCTGCACGAGCCTTATCGATGGCAGGCTGTATGCCGTGGTCAATGTCAACGTATTCGACAACTTCGATAGCGCGCGCCTGGTACGTAGTGACGTGAGCTTCGATGGCGAAGAAGAGCCGGCAAGACTGGCGCGCCGTGCCGCCAACTGGATCGGTGACGTGCGTTTTTCCGCATGGCGAGCGAGTGCGGGCGACGCCCACGTATGACGAGGATGGTCGCGCAAGGCTTGCCCCCGTGCGCTGACTGTATGCACTGACAAAATCAGTCATGATCGCTTATCGACAAACGATAAGCCGCTGACTTATGATTGCTTCATTCGCGCACCAAGACGCTGAGGCGCTCTTCATGGGGTATCGGGTACGGCGCTTCATCCGTATCGAATCCGTCATCAGGCGCAAGCTCGCTCAGCTAAATTCGGCAGCGACGCTGGATATCCTGAGGGCGCCGCCTGGCAATCGACTTGAGATGTTGCAAGGCGATCGATTCGGGCAGTACAGCATCCGGGTCAATGACCAGTACAGGATTTGCTTCCGTTGGTCGGAGGGTGATGCGCGAGACGTCGAAATTGTTGACTATCATTGAGGTGACCGTCATGCCGAAAAGGCTTCCTCCCGTACATCCGGGCGAAATACTCCGCGAGGAATACATGCGCCCTTACGGGCTATCCAGTAACGCACTTGCGACAGCCCTTGGCGTAACCGCGGCGCGTGTCAACGAAATCGCCAACGAGCGGCGCGGCATCACGGCGGACACGGCCCTCAGGCTGGCCCGTTACTTCGGCGGCGATGGTCGGAGTTGGATGAACCTGCAACAGAACTACGAGCTCGAATGTGCGGAGCGCGAGATCGGCGACGCACTCAAGGCCATCCGCCCACGCGCAGCCTGACCCTCAAGCCACCTCGACCCGGTTCCGCCCGGCATTCTTAGCCCGGTAGAGGGCCTCGTCCGCGGCCTGGATGAGTACGTGGATTTCCGTGTTGGTCGAGGTGCAGACCCCGACGCTGGTTGTGAAGGCGATCGAGGCACCCGAGAACGGCGCCGGCGCGCCTTCAATCCGGGTCCGTAGGCTCTCGGCCAGGCTGCTCGCCGCATTCGGTGAGGCCCCCGGAAGCAGAAGCAGGAACTCCTCGCCGCCGTAGCGGGAAAACAGGGCGTGCTCGGGGATGCCGCTGGCGCGGACGGTTTCCGCAAAGTGCTTGAGCACCGCGTCGCCGCCGGCATGGCCCCAGGAATCGTTCACCGCCTTGAAGTTGTCCAGGTCGAAGAGCAGGGCGGAGTTGCTGCGGCCGCGCGTCGTCGCGAGCCGACGGTTCGACTCCCGGACCACGGCGGTGCGATTCAGCAGGCCGGTCAGGCCATCGATTTCGGCGGCGCAGCGCAGGTCGTGCACCAGGCGTTGGGCCAGCATCAGGGTGAAGCCGGTGCTCAGCAGGAAGGTGCAAAGAATCCCGAACAGGTAGTTGGACGTCGTCAGGATGGATGACAGCAGCACGTGCGATTCCATCTCAGGATGCATTGAGACTGCTGCCCGGGCCAGATAAAAGAAGGTATCGATGGCGAAGACGAGCGCAGTGAACGCGCAGCCTGTCCTCAGCTCGCGCGGGGCACGGAACAGGAGGAGCCAGATCATCCAGGCATCCCAGATGATGCTCTTCACGCCGAACACGGTGGCTTCGACCGCCTGGGGTGGGGGTGTGAGGAGAAAGGCGACTTGCACCGCCAGGAAGAGGGCGATCAGCAAGGCTGGCCACCGCCACCGCAGGGGATATTTGATGTGGATGGCGATGCCACCGAGCATGGCGCCATTGGCCGCCGCTATCAGCAGGCTTCCAACGATAGTCGACAGGAAGGTCGCATTTTCGTCGTAACCTTCCGCCAGCCCGGCCAGGGTAAGCAGCCAGAACGCCCCTGCCCAGATGTGCAGGGCGAGCATCCCGCGCAGCACCATACTGAGCAGGGTAAAACTCAATGCAATGGTCGCCCCCACGGCCAGGCCGATAATGCCTAGCGTGTGTACGTCGAGATTCGCCGTACCGTCCATCCCGTCCCCCGGTTTCGCCCCTGGGGCCATTCTAGGACGGGACCGACGACCTTGCACGAAGACATTAAAATACGATAGACTTAGTGAATCTTAAGCGCCGTTGGGCCCCGGTTTAGGCCTTACACCCAGTGGGTGCTTCAGGAACTTTCTTTTTACAAGAAAGCCTCCTCGTGAGGCTTTTTTGTTGGGCGCACGGAGGCGCCCTGCGACACACTGTGAGCGCCGTCAGGGCATCGCGGCGAGCGCTGGAGGAAAGTGTCGGATACATCGGCGACGTAATGGAATGGGCCGCTCGCGCCCTTTTTTTGTTTCTGGCGAATGGAAAAACCGCAGGTAACGTGGATACCAACGCACTTACACAACGCTTTTCAGACATCGTGGCCGAGCTTGGCCTCGAAGTACTGGGTATGGATTTCGCCCCGTCCGACGGGCAGCAAACGCTGCGCGTCTATCTGGACGTGCTGGGCGCCGAGCGCGAACGTCGCGAGGCGGCGGAACTGCCGGTGGAAGTGACGGTGGAGGATTGCGAGGCCGCGAGCCGCGAGTTCTCCGCCTACCTCGACGTTGAAGATCCGATCCCTGGCAACTATGTATTAGAAGTCTCCTCACCCGGCATCGACCGCCCTCTGTTCACGGCGGAGCAGTTCGCTCGCGTGAGCGGCCAGGAAGTCAAAGTGCTGCTGAAGGCCCCTATCGAGGGTCGTCGGCGCCTCAAAGGCAACGTCATTGAAGTAAATGGCGAGCACATTGTGGTCGAAGGTGAGGCTGGCCGATTTGAATTCGAGCATGCGGACGTCGAAAGCGCCCGCGTGGTTCCCGATTGGGTGGCTCTTGGCTATGCGCCACAGCCGAAGCCCGGTCT
>NZ_JBFUIT010000148.1:0-9177 GCF_056401735.1 Luteibacter sp. P4_D7_3 | reverse complement strand
GATCAGAGCGCCGGCGAAGGCGACTCGCGCTGCCTCGCCGCCGCTCAGCCGCTGCATCGGTACATCCGCGTGGAGATAGTCCAGGCCCTGCGCGTGAAGTGCCTGTTCGAGGCTCTGGCGGATCGTCCAGCGTGATCCGACGATCTCGTAGTCGCGCGGGTCGATGTTTCCCGCTTCGATGCGGGCGAGTGCGTCGAGTACCTCTTCCACGCCGGCCGCCGAAGCAACGGTCGCACCGGCGTCACGGGCCGGTTCCTGAGCGAGGTAGTGCGTCGTTCCGTGCGCGAGCAGGCGACCCGAGGACGGCAACCACAAGCCGGCGAGCACGCGGGCAAGGATGCTCTTGCCCACACCGTTACGGCCCACGAGGCCGGTGTGCCGCACGTCGAAGGTTTCGTCGAGATCGGAGAATAGCCGGCGGCCATCGGGCAGCAGGCAGGTGACCCCTTGAAGGGTCAGGTTTGGGTTCGTCATGCAAATTCCAGGGATGCAGAAAACTCCCCCTGCAGGCAGGGGCTGGCGAGTCTTGCCGTCACTCAGGACGGAGCATCACTGGCGCATGGGACGAACACCTCATGGGCGGGAGCAGGGCACCGATTATAGCAACGGACGCCGGGGTGAAAAATTCCCGTTGACCACCCGGGACAGGCGGACGTACCTTCGGCCGGCCCCAGGATTCCGAAGTCTTACGATGTCGATATGCCGAGTGTCCGTATCTACTACGTTAATCCGCCCCGGACGTCATCATCTTTCGGTTGGCTCGAGATTGTGGAGAAGGCCCGCGTTGCGATGTGTCGTCGTGTTCGGCTGCGTAGGTATGTACGCGTGTTCCTATGATGGTCTCGCGTCGGAGGACTGCGTTCATAACCTTCTCGACATCCCGGCTTCCGGCACGTCCGACTACGTGCTTCGTTCGGACGAAACCGGCTGCGACGACTTTGCTCATTCGGACGAGGTCCTGCTTTACCTCGTCAAACGTGGCGAGACCCGGCGCATTCCTGTGTTCGAATACATCCCCTCTGCGTTTCGCGACAAACCTCACGCGACGTGGTTGTCGCCGGAAAAGCTGAGGATCGACTTCAAGGAAGTCGATGCGATCCTGAAGACCTATAAGGTCGACGAAGCGCAGGTCGATATTCGCCTGGCCAAGCAGCCCAGCGACTAAGGTCCGATTGGTTGCCCGGCTCGTCGAGTAGAAGCAGCTTCGCCGGTGGATTGGCGGTACAGGCCCGCGCCGGGAACATAGGAAAAGTATCGATTGAACGTCGGATCCCGGCTCGATTGCTTCGGTGCGATGGGCCAGAATCCACGACTATCGGTGCGCCTTGGGTGGCGGGGGAAGGTATGCGCAGCAAGTTATTCGTGCCCGGGGGGCGTCCGGAACTGTTCGCCAAGGCGCTGGCCGGTCCGGCCGACGCCTTGTCGTTCGATCTGGAAGATTCGGTACCTGCCGCGGTGAAGGCCGGGGCCCGTGCCGATGTGTCCGCCTTCGTCGCCTCGAACGCTGTCCGCAACGCCGCCAAGGCGATCATCGTGCGGGTGAATGCCCCGGACACCGAATGGTTCGAAGACGACCTTGCGGCGGTGCTGACGCCCGGACTGACCCTGCTCAATGTGCCCAAGGTGGAATCGCCGCAGGCCTTGCTTGCCGTCATCGCAACGCTGGAGCACGTCGAGGCGGAGCGCGGCCTGGATGGATCGGTCGGGCTGCTGATCAACATCGAAACACCCAGGGCGCTCGACCAGGCGGCCGCGATCGCCGCGGCGCATCCCCGGGTCGCCGGCCTCCAGCTGGGGCTGGCGGATCTTTTCGAGCCGCACAGTATCGACCGCGCCGATGTCGCGGCGGTACACGCTGCGATGTTCGCCGTGAAAATCGCTTCGGCGGCGGCAGGCGTGTTCGCGATCGATGCCGCCTTTGCCGCGATCGACGATGTGGCGGGCTATGAGGCCGAAGCGCGCATGGCGCGTCGACTCGGCTTCGTCGGTAAAAGCTGCATCCATCCGCGGCAGGTGGCCCTTGCCAATACGGTGTTTGCGCCGTCGTCCGACGAGATCGCGCTGGCACGTCGTATTGTTGCCGCTTCGGTCGAAGCGGGGCGTGTGGGTCACGGTGCCTTCGTCGTCGACGGGCGGATGATCGACCTGCCGTTCCTCAAGCGCGCGCAGGCGCTGCTGGCATCGGCAGGGTGATGCGTCTGCCGACGATGCGCGTCACCCTCCGCGTTTGCCGCGCCTTCCTGCTCCTTTGCTTGCTTGCCTCAGGCATGGCACATGCCGACGCACTCACCCCCTTGCGTGGCAGCGCACTGCCTTCGCTACCCATGGTGGGAACCGTGCATGGCTTCACAGCTGTGGATGGCCGGCTCGTCGCCGTGGTCGACGATCGCGCCTGGATCCTCGATGAAGGGCAGGGCAGCTGGCGCTCCTTGGTCTGGTCCGCGGGCGTCGCGCCGAAAGCGCTGTCGGCATTGTTCGGCGATGCTTCGCGTGGCTACATCTTGTTGGGTGACGACGACTCGACTGCCACCTCTGTCGCGCGCCTGTCGCTGGACGCGACGGGTCTGGTCCTGACGCCCCTGCCGCCCTTTCCGGGTCCTATCGTCGGCGCGCGCGCCGCATCAACCGACAGTGCCATCTACGTCGCTGGTATCGAGAACGGCGCATCGACACTGCTGCGCCTTGAGCCCGGCACCGTTCGACCCGCCTGGACAAAGCTGGCCGACCTACCGCCCGGCGCTGCGCCGTCGACGCTCGTTGTCCAGGGCGCAGGCGTCTTTGTCACCGTCGGCAATACGGTATGGCGCTGGTTGCCCGATGGCGGCTGGAGCGAGCGTGCCACTGCGCCGGCCCCCATTCTTCCGGGCATGGCACGCCCGATGGGACAGGCGAACGTGGCCTACCTCGTCGGCGATACCACGGCGGCTCGCGCATTGACCTTCCAGGTGGTGACGCGCGCCTGGGCGGTTCTGCCGGGCGTTCAGTTCGCAGGGGTGACCTCGGCAGCTACCTGGAAAGACGGCTTCGTCTGGTCGTCCACGGATGGTGCGAGAACGACGGTCGCCTCCGCCCAGGTACAGTCGAGCAAACTGCTGTTGCGCTGGCTCGACTGGCTGGTGATCGTCGTCTACCTCGGCGGCATGATCGGCATCGGTCTTTACTTCTACCTTCGTGAGAAGCGCAACTCGACCGCGAACTTCTTCGTCGGCGGCCGCAGCATTCCGTTCTGGGCCGCGGGTGTGAGCCTGTATGCGGCGAACACCAGCTCGATCAGCTTCATCGCAATTCCCGCTAAGGCCTTCGAGAGCAACTGGCAGTACATGACGAACAACCTCATCGCCGTGTTCGGCCTGATGTTCGTCGCCGTGTGGATTGTTCCGCTGCTGCGCCGGCTGGACCTGATGTCGGTGTTCTCGTATCTGGAAACGCGCTTCCATCCGGCCATCCGCATGATTGCCAGCGCTCTGGCCATCCTCACCCAGCTCGGCAGCCGTATGAGCGTGATTCTGTTCCTGCCGGCGCTCGCCATCGCCACGATCACCGGGATCAGTACGACGCTGAGCGTGATCCTTATGGGAGGTTTCACCATCATCTACACCGCCATGGGCGGGATGAAGGCGGTGATCTGGACAGATGTGGTGCAGGTGATCGTGAAGATGGGTGGCGCGATCTTCGCCATCGGGTTCATCATCTGGCATTTGCACGGTGGGTTCGGCGAGTTCCTCGGCACGGCGATGGCCGATCGCAAGATGCACCTGCTGGACTTCAGCTTCGATCTGACCAAGGCAACGGTCTGGGGCTTCCTTTTCCTCGTGCTGTTCGACGTGGTGCTGACCTTCCCGAAGGACCAGGTGCTCATGCAACGCACCTTGTCCACGCCGTCGGCGAAGGAAGCCGGTCGCTCGATCTGGGCGTTCGCGGCCATCATGATCCCGGGTGGGCTGGTCTTTTACATGATCGGCACGGCGCTGTTCGTGTTCTACAAGGCGCATCCGGAGCGGATGAACCCAATGCTGCCGATCGACGCCACGTTCCCACTGTTCATCGCGGCCGAACTGCCGATGGGCGTGACCGGGCTTATCGTGGCAGGCATCTTCGCCGCGGCGATGGCAACGCTATCGGGCATCATGAACAGCGTGGCAACCCTGGTTTCGGTGGACTTCTACGATCGGTTGGTGAAGAACCGCACCCCCAAACAGAGCGTGATATTCGCCGAGGTGACGACGGTCGTCGTCGGACTGGTCGGCATCGGCCTGGCGCTGCTGCTGTCGCGGTTCGACGTGCATTCGCTGTTCGACGTGTCGATCGAACTGGCCGGCTTGCTCGGCGGCGGTTTCGCCGGTGCCTATACGCTGGGGATGTTCACCCGCAGAGCAAACTCGCMTGGCGTGGCGATAGGTATCGCGTCGAGTACGGCACTGACCTTCATCGCCTGGATCTTCAAGTTGGTCCATCCGTATTTCTATCTGGCGATCTCGATCTGCCTTTGCATTGTCATCGGCTATATCGCCAGCCTGTTCTTCCCGGCGCCGACGCGTTCGCTGCGCGGCCTGACAATTCATCGCGATCGCGACGGCGAATGACCTACCATGGCGCTCCCCGCCGACCGCCAGTGAGATGACGTGGAAACCCAGTTCCTCAATACCTTCATCACCGTTGCCGACCATGGGTCGATGGCAGCGGCGGCGCGACTGCTCAATATCACGCCGGCTGCTGTGGCGCAGCAAATACGCACGCTTGAACGCGAGATTGGCACGACCCTGATCGCGCGCGTCGGCCGCACGGTGAGCGTCACGGAAGAAGGATCGAGGATCCTGCAGCGTTCGCGCGATGTGTTGCGTAACGTGGCCGACCTGCGCAGCGTCGCCAACGAGAGTGGGGTGTCGGGGGAACTGAGGCTCGGCGCCTGTCCCACCGCCCTGGCAGGCATGCTTCCCGACGTGCTCGCGCGCATGGTCGAGACTTTCCCGCGCATCAACGTCTTCATCAAGCCTGGCTACTCGGTCGATCTCTACAACGACGTCGAGAAGGGCGACCTCGATGCCGCTGTTGTGCTGCAGGCACCGTTCCCATTGCCCAAGACCTGCGAGTGGCAACTGCTGCGTGAGGAGCCGCTGATCGTGCTCGCGCCACGCGCGCTGGCGGGGCGCGACCCGCACGAGCTGCTCGCCACCGAGCCGCTCATCCGTTACGACCGCAATCAGTGGGGCGGGCGGCAAGCCGACGATTACCTCCGTGCGAATGGCATCGTGCCGCGCGAGCGTTTCGAGCTCAATGCGCTCAATGCAATCGCCGTCATGGTCGACCGCGGTCTCGGCGTCTCGCTGGTTCCTGACTGGGCGAAGCCCTGGCCGGAAGGCCTGGATCTGGTTCGCATGCCGTTGCCAAACCCGTCCGAACCACGTCGCATCGGCATCGTCTGGTCACGCTCGAGCGTGCGCGTACGGTTGGTCACCGTACTGCTTCAGGAGAGCCGAAAGGCGATGGCGGCCATGCAGTCGCGGTGACCGCGAATGTGTCGTGCATGTTGCGTCGCCGCATAGTTTTCCTTCGTTCGTAAGCAACAAAAACTAGTCTCTGAACATACCCGTCCGCGGTTTCTTGCCATGCGCTAAGCGCATAGGCTCACCATCACCGAGACGAAGGTCAGTGGCGCGCCGGGGAGGGCGTAGCCAACGCAGCAGACAGTTTCTTTGCCCGGGCGCGCCGTCACAGGGGCACGCCGCACCCGCCCGCTTGGGCGATCGATCCAACGGCAACACGGACCCGATATGATCAAACCACTTTCCGCCGCGATCGGCAGCATCCTGCTGGTCTCCTTCTTCGCAACCAGCGCCCACGCGCAGGAGGCGACTTCGCAGACAGACGCGCCGAACGCCCCGAAGGCTGCGAAGAAGAAAGACGACAAGAACAACGACCAGCCGGTGAACCTCGACCAGGTCATCGTCACCGGTGTGCGCACGCCCAAGGCGATTGACGAGATTCCCGGCGCGGTCACCRTGGTCAACAAGGAAGAGATCGCCCATACGCTGTTGGTGACCGAGGACGCGACGGCTGTGCTGGCGCGCTCGGTGCCGGGCTATGCGGAGTCTTCCCAGGCCATGAGCAACACCGGCGAAACCCTTCGTGGGCGTATTCCGCTGCGCCTGTTCGACGGTGTGCCCCAGGGCTCGYCGCTGCGTGAAGGCACCCGCAACGGCACCTTTACCGACATGGGCATCGTCGGCCGCATCGAAGTCATTAACGGCCCGTCGGCCTCGGAAGGCATCGGCGCAGCGGGCGGCATCATCAACTACCTCTCGAAGACGCCGACCAAGGAAGGCAAYGAGACCACCATCACCACGCGCTACCAGACGCAAGGTAAGTCGGACAGCGGCAGCTGGAAGACCGGCGTGACCTTCGCCCGTAAGGAAGCCAGCTACGACGTACTGCTCGCCGGTTCGTATATCGACCGCGGCATGACCTACGACGGTAACGGGCGCCGCATTGGCCTGAACACCTCCGGCTCGCTGGCCGACTCCACCTCGAGCAACCTGTTCGCCAAGCTTGGCTACAACTTCGGCGAGGGCGATGATCAGCGCCTCCAGGCGACCTTCAGCAAGTTCAAGATCACCGGTAAGGGTGACTACATCCAGGTACTCGGCTGCCGTGGCCCGACGGACGATCCGCCGTGTGCAACGCCGCGTACGAATACGTCCGAGCGCGGTCACATCGACGGATCGAGGGATGCTTTCAATGACTTCAAGCAATACAGCGCCGAATACACCAACAAGAACCTCTTCGGTGGCGCCCTCGACATCAACGTGTACAAGGCCGACCAGGCCATGCGTTACCTGCCGGAGAACACCGAGGACAAGCAGGATCCCCTGATCGCGCCGCTGAACACCTTGTTCGACCAGTCCGAGATCACCGCCAAGAAGCGTGGCATCCGTACCTCGTGGACGCGGCCGGACTTCCTGGTCACGGGACTGGAACTGCATACGGGTGTGGACGTGGCCCGCGACGAGGCGCAGCAGCGCCTGGCCCTGACCGATCGGCTCTGGGTTCCGCCGATGATCTACAACAGTGTCGCGCCGTATGCGCAGCTGTCGTACGACATTGGCCCGTTCACGATCAGCGGCGGTTACCGTCGCGAGAGCGATCGCCTTACGGTCGACAGCTACACCACCACGTACTACCGCAACCGCGTGTTCGTACAGGGCGGCAAGCTGTCGTACAAGGAAAACCTTCGTAACATCGGGGGCATCTGGCGCTTCAACGACGAGTGGTCCGCCTTCGCTTCCTACAGCGAAGGCTTCACGCTTCCCAATATCGGTATCCCGCTGCGTAACATCAGCGTGCCGGGCCAGTCGGTGAGCAGGATCAGCGACCTCAATGCGATCATCTACAAAAACAACGAATTCGGCTTCAACTGGCGTGGCGACCGGGGCGCCTTCGGAGCCACGCACTACATCTCGAAGTCCCCGTTCGGCTCGTCGCTGGCGATCGATCCGAATACCAGCGACTTCATCCTCTCGCGTGCCCCCGTGCGTATCGAGGGTACTGAGCTGACCGGCGAGTGGCGTTTCAACCCGGAGTGGAAGGCGACCGCGATCTATTCGCACATCACGGGCAAGACGGCCTTCTGGTCGTCGGATCCGGCCGGAAACTACGGCGCCGGCTCGCTCAGCAAGCCGCTGGGCGTGCTCGACATCAATCCGGACAAGCTGGCCTACGCCGTCACCTGGAACTATTCGGCGCACGGCGACGCGACGCTCGGTGCCACCTCGCTGTTCGGCCGGCACGTATCGGGAAGCGATACGCGCGCCTATGACGGGGCGACGTTTAGCTACAGCGAGCAGACCCACGGATACACGCTGTTCGACCTGGGTGTGAATTACGACCTGGAACGCTACGGCAAGCTGTCGCTCGGCGTGGAGAACCTGCTCGACAAGCAGTACATCCTCAGCTGGTCGCAGCTGGCGGGCTACCAGAACTACTGGTCGGGCCGTGGCCGCGTCACGTCGCTGACCTATACGATCACGCTGTGACGGAGCGATCGCTCTGGCGAAGCCGCGCCTTGCGCGCGGCTTCGCTGTGCCTGGGACTGCTGCTATGCGCTTCGGCGGCCCTCGCGGCGGATGCGTGGCCGAGGGACGGGCTGGACCGTCTGCATGCGTTCATGCGCGATGCCACGGGGACGGACGGATACCTCGGCGGCGTTACGCTGATTGCCCACAATGGCCGCATCGTCGACGTGGGCACGTATGGCTACGAAGATCTCGCGCGCAAGCGGCCCATGCGGCGCGATGCCATCTTCCGCATCTACTCGATGACCAAGACCGTTACATCCGTGGCGGTCATGATGCTGGTGGAGGAGGGCAAGGTGTCGCTGGACACGCCGCTTGCCGAGCTCCTGCCTGGTTTCGAGCATCCGCAGGTGATGACGGGCGGTACGGCCGCGGCACCGACCCTGCGAGCGGCATCTCGCAAGCTCACCCTGCATGACCTCCTCACTCACACGTCGGGTTACCCGGCAGGCCTGGAGGGCGAGCGCGAGGCCGTAGCGTTGATGGAAAGCATCGATCCCCACGGCGCGAACGACCTTGCTGGATTCGCCGAACGAATGAGCCACGTGCCACTGGCGGCTGACCCCGGTACCCGGTTCGGTTACGACGGTGCCTCGCTCGAGCTGGTGGCGCGTGTCGTTGAAGTCGTTTCCAAGCGACCGTTCGCCGACTTCCTGCAAGAGCGAATCTTCACCCCGCTAGGTATGCGCGACACGGGCTTCAGCGTGCCCGTCGACCGTCGCGGTCGTGTGGTCGACATCACCCGCATGGCTGACGACGGCCATCTGGCGATCGCCGACGGCCCGAGCGCCACCCACCCCGGCGAGCCGCTGAATCGCTATATGAGCGGAGCGGGTGGCCTGTATTCCACAGCGGACGATTACGGCCACTTCGCACAGATGTTGCTCGACGGTGGCCGTTCCGCCGGGCACGTGCTTCTCGCGCGCAAGACCGTCGAGCTGATGATGCGCAACCACCTGGGCATGCTCGACCCGCCGGTGACCCAGTTCAGTGCCGGCGAGGGTTTCGGCATCGGCGGCTATGTGGTGATCGACCCCGCCCGCCGCGGGCAGCTCGGCTCGGTCGGGCAATACGGCTGGGCCGGTGCGGCATCCACCACGTATACGAT
>NZ_JBFUIT010000147.1:0-9230 GCF_056401735.1 Luteibacter sp. P4_D7_3 | reverse complement strand
GTCCAGCGCGATGGTCGAGATCTTCGGGCCGTCGCACGAATCCTGGTGCACCTCGATCTCGCCGGCACGCGAGCGGGCCTTGCGTGAAACGATGCCCACCGTGTCCTTCCACAGCGCGTAGTTGTACGGCAGGCGGTCCACGGATACGTCAACGCCATAGCGACCGTCGAGTTTCACGCCCTTCCACACCCAGCAGGTGTTCATGATGTCGACCTTGTACACCGGTCGCGCACCATTCACCGCGTCCGGCGACTCGATGCGCAGGACGAGCTTGTCGCCACAGGTATCGAGCTGGTCGCTGCTGCGCCGCAGGAGTGACTTCGCGTCGACGGTTTCGTCGCGCGGGCCAGCGAGGGCGAAGCTGTTGTCGAAGGCATTCGCGCGGATCGTCGTCGGCAGCGGTACGTCGAAGGGCGCCGTATAGGCCGTGGACTGAGCGGTCGGGGCTGAACCATCCGTGGTGTATCGGATCGTGCCGTAGCCATTCTGGGTGGACAGCGTGACCTTCGCCTTGTCGTTATCCGCGGCCGCCGTGGCGATGGCCACGGCATACGCGCCATCGGCAGGCACGATGCCCGCGGCACGGTAACGCGACATCTCAGCGGGCATGCGCGCCACGAAGCTGTTCCAGTCCGCCTGGGGTGACCATGTCCGCTCGGCGAGCGCGGCAATGCGCGGGAAAACGGCGTGCTGCGTGCGATACCAGTTCGGCAGGTACTCGGTGAACACCGTGGCCTGCGCGCCGAGCACGTGGCTCGCCTTGTCCGCGGCGATATCCGACGGCACCGGATCGAAGTCGTACACGTTCTTCAGCGTCTGCACCTGAGGGCTACCCGGCTGCTCGTCGGGAAGGGTGGACTGCAGGCGGTCCAGGTAGAGCGTCGGCGAGGGTGCCATCACCACGTCGTGCCCTGCGTTGGCCGCCTTGATCGCGCCCTTGGTACCGCGCCAGGACATCACCGTCGCACTCGCCGGCACCTTGCCGTCGAGGATCTCGTCCCAGCCAATGATCCGACGTCCGTGCTGGTCGAGATAGTTGCCGATACGTTCGACGAACCAGCCCTGCAGCTTCTCCTCGTTGTCGATGCCGAGCGATTTCATCTTCGCCTGGACCGCTTTCGAATGTTCCCATTCGTCCT
The DNA here is from genome assembly GCF_056401735.1 of Luteibacter sp. P4_D7_3. Lineage (NCBI taxonomy): Bacteria > Pseudomonadati > Pseudomonadota > Gammaproteobacteria > Lysobacterales > Rhodanobacteraceae > Luteibacter > Luteibacter sp. P4_D7_3. The sequence continues at coordinate 8,091 of NZ_JBFUIT010000147.1, read as the reverse complement.
TGGCAGCTTCGTCGCCACCGACATGGATATAGGTCGACGGGAAGATCGCCATCACTTCGTCGAGCACGTTCTGCAGGAAGGTGAAGGTGCCATCGTCCACGTTGAATAGCGCCGTATTGACGCCCCAGTCCGTCGAGACGCCGAGCTTCTTGCTGCCGGCGCCGAACTGCGGGTACGCCGCGACGGCCGCCTGCGCATGTCCCGGCATTTCGATCTCCGGCACCACGGTGATGTGTCGCTCTGCGGCATAGGCGACGATCTGTTTCGCCTCGTCCTGCGTGTAGAAGCCGCAGTACGGGCGTTCCGGGTCCCCGGTGAGGGCGACGTCCGGACCCACCGGCTTGCGGCAGGCACCGACCTCCGTCAGCTTCGGATACTTGAGTATCTGCAGGCGCCAGCCCTGGTCATCGGTGAGATGCCAGTGGAAGGTGTTGAGCTTGTGCAGGGCCATCTGGTCGAGCAGGTGCTCGATCTCGGTGACCGACTGGAAGTGACGGGCGGAGTCGAGCATCAGGCCGCGCCAGGCGAAACGCGGCGCGTCGACGATGTGCACGGCGGGCACGCCATTCTGCGATGCCGGATCGGTCAGCAGCTGCCAGTAGGTCACCGCTCCGTAGAACAGGCCGGTTTCATCGTTCGCGGCGATCCGCACGCCATTGCTGTTCACGTCGAGCGTATACGCCTCGCGACCCTTGGTCGTCGTGTCGGTAAGCAGGACGATCGCTCCGTCGCGCGGCTTGCCCTCGGCGATGGCGATCTCCGTGCCACGCGCCTGGCGTATCCAGCCCTGCAGCTGCGTGGCGACTTTCTTAGCCGCGGCGTTACCTGCCGGGACGACGATGGTGGTCGAAGTATCGAGCCTGAAGTGCCCCGGCAGGCGCTGGAGCGAAGCAGGCTGTGGAATGAGTGAGAGCGGCACGTTATCGACGGGCCCGGTTTCGTGCCTCGGCTGGCTGGCGCAAGCGGTAAGGCCAAAGGCCATGGCGAGGAAGAGAGTTCGGCGCATCGATAGCTCCTGTGAATTCGGGCAACCGCCCGATTGTGCCGGAAACGCACAAAAAAAAGCGGGCCCGATAATGAGTAGTCGGGCCCGTGGGGAATGAAGCTTCGAGGGGTTTGCGGCCTTCCGTGGCCGCGTATCCATGACGCTTTATCAGAGGTCGAAGTGCACCGAAGCCATGTAACGGCGACCGGTGGTGTACTTCGCAACCGGCAAGTCCTTCGTGCCGATGTACTGCTTGTACTGTTCGTTGGCGAGGTTCATGCCCGAGAGCGTCACCGAGATCTGCTTGTTGAACTTCCAGCCGATCGTCGCGCCGAGATCGGCGTATGCCTCGGTGGTTGCGGGCGGCRCACCGGCCACGTAGCCACCGGCGAGGTACGCGCTACGCCAGTTGTAGTTGATGCGGGCACTGAACGCGCCGAACTCGTAGTACGGGCTGATGGAGTACGCATTCTTCGAGTTGTACGGCAGCTGGCCACCCGAATCGAGCGTGCCCTTGGCGTACGTGTAGTTCGCCGTGACGCCGAAACCGGTATCCCAGAAGGCCTGCTGGAAGCTGGCGTTGCCACCCCTGACCTTGCCGGAGCCGACGTTGACCGGGCGGGAGATGTCGTAGGTGCAGAAGCCATCAGCCGTGCAGAGGCCCGCTGCGAGCTCCTTGGCGAACTGGACGGGATCGGTGGAGGTCGCCGAGTTGAAGTGCTGCTCCTGCACCACGTCCTGGAAGACGTAATCGTCGATCTTCTTGTAGAAGCCGGTGATCGCAAAGTAGGACTGCGGTGCGAAGTACCATTCGCCGGAAAGCGAGAAGTTCTTCGACTTGTACGGCTTGAGGTCCGGGGTTCCGCCCGAACCGGTCAGGACCGTGTCGTTGAGGAACAGGTTGTTGACCTGCATGTTGTACGGCGCGCGGGCGATGACCTTGGCGGCCGCGGCACGCAGGATGATGTCGTCGGTCAGGTCATAGGCCACGTTGAGCGACGGCAGCCAGTTCTTGCTGGTCTGCGACGCTTTCTGGTAGCTGCCGGCCGGAGCGGGAAGCACCGGTGCACCCGAGTAGTTGTAGCCGAAGCCGTCGGTCTTGGTGTCGACGTAACGCATGCCCAGGTTGCCGTGGAAACCGCCACCGGCGAAGTTCAGCTGTGCGTAGGCGGCGTTGGTCTTCTCGATGAGCTTGTACGTGCCGTTGAGGAACGTACCCGGATCCTCGTTACCGCCGTTGGTCGCGCGAACCCAGGCGTACTGCGCATTGGGATCGGCACTGACGTGCTGCGAGGAACCGTCCCAGCCACCCACGCTGCCGAGAACGTTGGTCAGGCCGTCGGTGCCGAGGTCGGCGAGCGAGGTCGGACCATTGCCGCCGTAGACGTGCGCGTTCATGCCCTCTTCGTGACGGTTCCAGCGGTAGCCGACCTGGAGCTCGTTGAAGAAGTTGTCGAAGTACTTGCTGAAGTCGAGCTGGGCGTAGGTGTCACGCGAATTCGCGCTGTAATCACCGTAGTTGCCGGGCCAGCCACCGAGGCCGTCCGCGTCACCCATGTGCCAGTTGGCCGGGTTCTTCGCCGCTGCCGGGCTGTCGAAGTTGAAGCCGTGGTTGATGTCCCAGGTGTAGCCGCCCGCGTACTGCGGCTCGATCACGGCCTGCGAGATATCGTCGTTGCGAGCCTTGCTGTAGCCGGCTGCGCCACCGAGTTTCCAGCCGTCGCCGTCGTAGCTCGACTTCAGGTCGAACGCCGACGTGCGGACCACGGACTTGCGGACGTTGCTGTCCATCAGCGTCGGGCCGATGGCCGGGCAACCCGCATTGTCGTTACCGCAGACATGGCCGCCGGTGACGACGCCATTCGGGCCCTGGGTGAAGCTCGTCACGTTGCCTGGCGCGTTACCCGTGAACGGGTACATCGACTGGTTCCAGTTGTCGAAGTTCTCGCGGATGAACAGGCTGTTGAAATCGACGTTCCAGTTATCCACCGGCTTCAGCTGGAAACCGAGGGTCGCGGTGTCACGCTTGCGGTTCTGCTGGAACCAGGCGGAGTTGACCTCGTCGGGCACCTTCGCGTTCGGGTTGAGCGAACCATTGGCGATGCCCGCGGCGACGGCCGGGCTCGCTGCCCACTTGGAAACCGGGCTGTAGCTGAAGATTTCCAGGCCCTGGCGGTCGATCTTTTCTTCGTAATGCTGTGCCGAAGCGATCACGCCAAAGGTGTTGGACGTGTTCTTCCAGCTGTACAACGCCGACGCGGTGGGACGCGAGCCGCCACTGCCCTGGTCGTTGTAGTTCAGGCCGAACGAACCGCGCACCGTGTTGGCCGGCAGGTCGAGCGGTTCCAGCGTATGCAGCAGCACCGTACCGCCGAGGCTGCCTTCGGTCAGGCGCGCTTCGGGCGACTTGTAGATTTCCAGGCGGCCGATGATTTCCGGCGCGAGCATGGTGAAGTCGAAACCACGGTTCGGCTGTGCACCGTACTGCCACGGCGTCTGCGAGATCGGCTGGCCGTTGAGGAAGGTAAGGTTGAGGCTGGGGTCGGTACCGTCGATGGATACGCGGTCGCCCTGGCCGAACTGACGGTCGATCGTGACGCCCGGGATCTGCGTCATCGCTTCGGCGACGTTGGTGTTCGGGAACTTGCCGATGTCTTCGGCGGTGACCGCTTCGACGATGGCGTCGGCATTGCGCTTGGTGTCGAGAGACTTCTCGAGACTGGCGCGGATGCCGGTAACGGTGATGCCCTCGAGCTGGGCTGCCTTGGCGGCGTCAGCTTTTTCCTGGGCAGTCTGCGGCTTTGCCGGCGGCGGCGTCGCGTCTTGCGCGGCGGCGTATCCGGTGAAACAACAGAGTCCGGCGATGATGCTCGCCGTCAGCAGGTTTCTACGATGCGACATGGTGTCCTCCCCTCAGAGGATGTAGCAGTGACGGGTTTCGCGGCCGCGTCATGCTTCGTTGCTATCGAAGGGTCTTTCGACCCGGTTGTTGTACTGAGCCTGCGTTCCTTTCCCGCTCTTCAGTGAGCGTTCGAACCGTGCAGGTAGAGACCGGCGGCACCGATCACACCCAACTGTCCGTGGTCCATCAGACGTACCGGTACTTGCTGGAGAAAGGCGCGCATAACGCCCTTGTTGAAGAACCTGGTGGCGAAGCTGCTGGCGAGGAGGCGGTCGCGAACCTGGGGCAGGATGCCGCCCGCAAGGAACACGCCACCGCGGGCGCCGTAGAGAAGGGCGAGATCGCCGACGAAACTGCCGAGCAGGCCGCAGAAAACGTCCAGTGCTTCCACGGCGGCGGGATCGTTCCCGTCGAGCGCGGCGCGTGTGACGGCGGCAGGTTCGGTCAGCGTCGCGGGGGTGCCGCGCAGCGTCGAAATGGCTTCATAAAGATGGACAAGACCCGGACCCGACAGGGCCGTCTCGTAGGAAACGTAGTCGCGGCCGCGGGCGAGTTCGCCGAGGATCGCGACCTCGCGCTCGTTACCCGGCGCGAGGGAAATCTGGCCGGCTTCGGTCGGCAGCACGGTGGCGTGCGGCGAACCCGGCAGGAGGACAGCGGAACCCAGACCCGTGCCCGGCCCCATGACGAGGATCGGACCCACGGCCGGTGCGGCGGCGGTTTCGATGATCGGCGTGGTCTGGTGGTTCTCGAGGAACTGGCAGGCGTAGGCGACGGCTTCGAAGTCGTTGACCACGGCCAGACCGAGCAGTCCGAGGCTGTCGCGGATATCGCCGATCGAGACCGGCCAGGGCAGGTTCTCGTTGACGATGGCGTCGCCGAGCACATAGCCCGCACTGGCGACGGCGCAATGTTCGATGTGGTGCTGGCCATCCAACCGGCCGACGAAGTCCTGCAGGACGGCGGTCAGGCTCGGCCAGTCGGCGCAGGCGTAACGCTCGTAACGAAGCACGTCGATGGCGGTGGAACCGGCGGCGCGACGCACCAGACCGATACGGGCATGCGTCCCGCCCACGTCGGCGGCGATGAACGCCCCGGAACGCGAAGCACGCACGATTTCCCGTTGTTTGGCCGATTCGCCCACGCCCCGCCCCTTATGACTTTTCGTTCGTCGTCACATGAACTTTCTGTGACGCCCCTGATTTGAGCGGAGTCTGTGAGTCAAATGACAACGTTGTCAACAGGACAAATGGCTAGGACATCCACCATTCCATCCTGCGCCGCAGCAGGAAACGTTTGCAGTGGCTCGTCTTCTTCGTCGATTCGCCGCCTGGTGCGGCCTGCGGCATGGGGAATGCATGGGCGATCAGCGGTTTGACGCGCCGCGACATCGAAAGTCACAAACGGGGGTGCGCTGGGTGGGGTGGCGTAAAAAGCCAATTGACAACGTTACGCACACGAGTCAATAAAGGCGACAAATCGGGGCGTATCCGGCGGTGCCGCCGCACGGATACCGAAAACAACACGAGGGGAAGCACCCATGTCATCCACCGCGGTCGGCGTCGAAGAGACACGGCAATCCAGTCTGGTACCGATGATCATCATCGGCGTCCTGTTCTTCATATTCGGCTTCGTCACCTGGCTCAATGGCCCGCTGATCACCTTCGTGAAGCTCGCTTTCAATCTGGACGATGTCGGGGCCTTCCTGGTTCCGATGGCGTTCTACCTGTCGTATTTCTTCCTTGCCCTGCCCTCGTCTTTCATCCTGAAGAAGACCGGCATGAAGAAAGGCATGGGTCTGGGTCTGTTCGTCATGGCGATCGGTGCCGTGTTGTTCGGCCAGTTCGTCACCATGCGCGTCTATCCGGGTGCGCTGACCGGCCTGTTCGTCATCGGTGCTGGCCTTTCGCTGCTGCAGACGGCCTCTAATCCTTACATCTCCATCCTCGGCCCGATCGACAGCGCGGCGCAGCGCATTGCCTTCATGGGCATTTGCAACAAGGTGGCCGGTGCACTCGCGCCCTTCGTCTTCGGCGCGGTGGTGATGAGCAATATCGGCAGCTTCGACAAGCAGATCGCCGCCGCCGGTTCACCGGGCGAGAAGGATGCCCTGCTCGCCGCATTCGCCGCCAAGGTGCACATGCCGTACATGGTGATGGCTGGCCTGCTGGTCGTACTTGCCATCTGGGTGGTTCGCTCCTCGCTGCCTGAAATCAAGCCCTCCGGCGCGAATTCCGAGCGTGCCATCGGCCATGCCAAGGGCAGCATCTTCAGCTTCCCGCACCTGTGGCTCGGCGTGCTCTGCCTGTTCGTCTACGTGGGTGTGGAAGTGATGGCCGGCGACGCCATCGGCACCTACGGCCAGGGTTTTGGCATGACGCCGGAAGACACCAAGCACTTCACCTCGTACACCCTGTTCGCGATGTTGCTGGGTTACATCGCCGGCCTCCTGCTGATCCCGAAGTTCGTCTCGCAGCAGAAGTACCTGGCGCTCTCGGCCATCCTCGGCGTGATCTTTTCGATCGGCACCTATATGACCACCGGGTACACCGCGGTGGGCTTCGTCGCCGCGCTGGGCTTCGCTAACGCCATGATGTGGCCGGCGATCTTCCCGCTGGCGATCAAGGGCCTGGGCGCGCTCACGGAGTTCGGCTCGGCCTTCCTGATCATGGGCATCGCCGGCGGCGCGATCATTCCGGTGGCCTTTGCCCACCTGAAGCAGAGCTACAACTTCCAGGCGGTGTTCCTCTGCCTGATGGTCCCCTGCTACCTGTACATCCTGTACTACGGCGCCGCCGGCCATCGGGTCGGCCAGCACATCAAGGACTAAAGTCCGCCTTCGCTACGTAACGGCCATCCGCTAGGATGGCCGTCTTGCTATTGAGGGTCCGAGATTGCGTAGCCCTACCATCAAGGACGTGGCCGAGCGGGCCGGCGTGTCACTCAAGACCGTCTCCCGTGTCATCAACCACGAGCCATCCGTTCATGCGCGCACCCGTGACAAGGTGCAGCGTGCCATCGATGCACTCGACTACCAGCCCGACCAGGCGGCGCGCAGCCTGCGCAGCGCCAGGACTTACGCGCTGGGCCTGGTGTATGACAACCCCAACGCCCACTACGTCATTGCCATGCAGAATGGCGTGCTGTCGGTGTGCCGGGAGCGTGGCTTCGGCCTGCAGATCCATCCCTGCGACTCGTCGGCGCCCAAGCTGGCCGAGCAACTGAGCGACCTGGTGCGGCGTAACCGCCTGGCCGGCCTCGTGCTCGCCCCGCCCATGTCCGAGCAGCCGCAGTTGCTGGCGACGCTGACCGAACACAAAATTCCCTTCGTGCGGATCATCTCCGCGCGCCAGGATCCCAAGGACGGCTGGCCCTGTGTCTTCGTCGACGACCGCGATGCCGCCTACGCGATTACCGAGCACCTGATCCAGCTGGGTCACCATCGGATCGGCTTCCTCTGGGGCGGCAAGGAGCATCGTTCCAGCCCCGAGCGGTATCAGGGCTACGAGGACGCGCTGCGCGAATACGGGCTGCCGGTCGACAAGAAGCTGGTGGTCGAGGGCGATTACTCCTTCGACGATGGCTTCCGCGGCGCGCGCAAGTTGCTTGCCCTGAAGGAGCCGCCCACCGCCATCTTCGGTTCGAACGACGAGATCGCCGCCGGTGTTCTTGCGGCGGCACGCTCAGGCGGTGTCGATGTGCCGTGGGAGCTTTCCATCGCCGGTTTCGAGGACAGTCCGTTCTCCAAGCAGTCGTGGCCGGCGTTGACTACCGCGCGGCAGAACACCGAAGAGATTGGTCGCCACGCGGCGCAGCGTCTCATTGCGGAACTCGAGCGGGATGGCGACGAGCACATCATCGAGAACGAGGGCTTCAGCCCCGATCTTGTGGTGCGTGGGTCGACGGCGCCGAGGCGGCTGTGAACCTTACCCATCCTGTCGGCGAGGACAGCGCCTTGTAGGAGCCGATTTGCGGTGGTCTAATTTTCCTGGACACCCATGTAGGAGCAAAATCCCTACCGAGGTGAATCATGGGATATCGACCGATCGACCCGGCGCTCAAGCGCCGGGCGGTGTGTTTAGTACTGGATGAGAACCGCTCCGTGCCTGCCGTGTGCGGGCTGCTTGGGCTTGGCCCGACGGCTTTGCGGCGCTGGGTCGAGCAGGAGCGGCAGCTGCGTGCCACGCCGCCACCGACGCCCGAG
>NZ_JBFUIT010000146.1:0-9287 GCF_056401735.1 Luteibacter sp. P4_D7_3 | reverse complement strand
GAGATAGCCCGAAAGCAACTCACCCGTGACGAGAGCGGCCACGAAAAGGCCGATCGCCCAATATCCCCTTGTCTTACTCATGCGCTATCTACCTTTTCCTTCGCTTCTGGGAATCACAGGCCGTGCGACGGCTGCGTCCTTTCCTGGTGGGTTGGAGTTTGCTGGCTGGCCATCTGGGCCTGCTGCTGCGCCTGTTGGGCGGCTTGCTGCCACTGCATGCTGCTTTCGGCGACCGACGTATTGGCGGCCTGCTCGGTCGGCATCTCGGCCATGCGCTTCAGGGGTGAATCAGGGGTTCCCTGCACGGCATAGATACGTGAGGCATCGTCGCTGAGCACGGCCTTGTCGATCCGTTCGAGACCCTCCTGTCTGGCCTTGACCACGAGGCTGCCGGCGACGTTCTCGCTGGCGACATCGGGGTGGCGGCCGTGGGCGCGGTCCAGCTCATGGACTGCCTCTCGCGCCTGCTTGAAGAGGGGATGGTCGGGGTGTGCGGTGTGATCGAGCGATACGCCAGGCTTGTCGTGTTCGAACCAGGTGCCGGGGTGGGTCAGGGTGTTCCAGGCGCCCTTGGCTTTCGCTTCTACCGCGTGGACCCCGTCGGCAATGTCGTGGCCGACATGCTGGACGCCCGCCTTGAGATGGTCGAACCCCTCCTTCGCCTCGTGGACCGCGTACTGCACGCCGTGCTCGACCGCGACAACACCCGCACCTAGCGCCTCGGCGGCACGATGTTCGACGGCATCCTTCAGGTCGCCGATCGCTTTGGGAATCTCCCACGCGGCAGAGAGACCCATGCGGATGTCCGCAACGTCGTTGCGATAACGGTCGATCATGCCTTCGTGCGCCTTATACCGCGCCTGGTTCTCCGGATTGATGATGGACTCACCAAGCAGTTTGCTGTTTGGCACGAAGTTATCGATGGCGTGGGAGTCGAAGTCGATCGCCTTGATTGGATTGCGCGCGCTTAGGATGCCGCCGTCGTCGCGATAACCGGCATGCGAGAGCGTATCAATGTCTTTCTGAGCCGCGTAGATGCGAACCTCGCCAAAATGCGGACTCGCTGCACTGACGACATCGCCTGCGCGGACATGGTCGATAACCTGAGATCCGCCCTCGAGTACGCCCTCACGCAGGCCAGYGGCGCCATAAGCATTGAACGTCTCGCCTTTTAGCCCGTATCTCGATGCGTTGATCTCTGCCAGCGTCCCCCCAAGCGAATGACCGGTCACCGTCACCTGCAACGGGCGGTGGTGGAGATCGGCATCCACGCGGGCCTTCTCCAGCACGCGTTCGGTGAACGCCTCGGAGTTTGCTGTCTGGAGGTTCACCCCGGCCAGGACCATGCCCGCGTCAACGCCCCCGTCCTGGACGGGTTCGCGATCGAACTCCGTGCCGCGGTAGGCAATGACGATCTCACCTGTGTCCATGCGCTTGTATGCGGTGGCCTGAAACCCCGTCCGCGGATTGTTCTCCACGTCGATGGCCTCATAAGTGATGCCGCCCAGTTCCTTGGGCTTATTCAGGACTGGATCGTGATAAGAGTCCTGGGCCAGTAAGGCGTAATCGGTAGAGGAGAGTGTCATGGATGCTTCTCCTCGGCCTGGACGGTGATGGAGAAGGTCGCGTTTGCTTCGTCCTGGTACTGCGTGCGGTCGGTCTCGCCGGTGTCCACGCGCTCCATCTGTGTTGTCGCGTAGGAGCGGTTGGAGTAGTAACGGGTGACCGGTTTGCCCTTCAGCAAGTCGTCGTGGAACAGAGGCGCACTGAAGTCCACTTGCTTGACGTACAGGTTTGCACTGGCCGCGACGACCGACCAATGACAGACGCCCTTGCCGTAGTAGTCCTCGTCCTGAAGAAGGTCCGCGTAGATCTCGCCCTTGTAGATGTTTCCGCCCGAGTGGGTGAGCACGATAGGCACCCGCTTCTCGGGCGCAACGGTGGCACCTGTTACAGGCGTGAGCGGCACACAGTTCTCGTTGCTGACTCGGTAGTCGATCACACCTTCCACACGGTCGAAGGGGCCGGGCGCATTGTCCACCTTGATGGTGATTTCATAGCGCATCCGTGGCTGGGGGTTGAGCTTGACATCAGGCTTGTTCATGGCGGCACCGTAAGCGGAGTAGGCAGTGAAGGAGAGCGCCGCGAGAGCGGCCTTGGTACGAAGGGAGATCATGGGTCGCATGTGCTCCTAGCGGCTCAGGGAATGTGGAGAGTGTGCGGGAGACGCCTCTGTCTGCGACGGAGAGGCTATTGCGTGGCTGACGTCAGGCTGCTGTGCCGTGTTCTGCGCTGCGGCCTGCTGCCAATCCCGGCTGCTCTGTTCGAGGGATGTCGCGATGCCGACCTCTGTGGGGACCTCGGCGAACTTCTTGAACGGCGAGCTCGCCTCGCCCTGCATGGCGTAGGCGCGGCTGAAATCGTCGTTCATGACAACGTGGTCGATGTGGCTCATGCCGTTTCGCCGAGCCTCGACGGTCAGGGCGCCTGCCAGGTTCTCGCTCATCTGATCTGGCTTGCGTCCCGTGGATGCGTCGACGCCGTGGACGCCTTGGAGTGCCTGTTGGAACATGGCGTTATCGGGGTGCGCAACGTCGCTCAGCTTCGGTGGGTGAAGCAGGCGGTCTAGTTCGGCCGATCCTGTGCGTGAGCCCCATGCAGCGTCTGCGCCATAAGACGGAACTATGCCAACGGCGCGCGCCCCGACCGCGACATCGTGCCCGAGGTGGTTCGCCGCAGCGCCGATGGCGGCGGATACCTCGGCGCCCGCTTGTCCTACCGCTCTTCCGATGGGAGCCGAGCGTGACATGAGCTCGTGTCCGTCATTCCTAAGTTGCTCTGCATAGATCTTGCTGGCCCCTATTGCCAGAGCGGGTCCGACGAGAGCGGGTGAGCCTGCCACCTGCGTCGCAACCTCGCGCGCACCCATCACATCGGCCCGATAGTGATCGACCATGGACTGGTTCGCTTTGTAGCGAGCCTCCCCCTCAGGGCCGATCAGAGGCGCTTCTCCGGCTTTCGGAATGAAGTTGTCCATGTAGTGGGATTGGATCGATATCGATCGGGTGACCGCGCCGGCGTTTCCGGACCCATAGCCCGCATGAGCCATCCGATCGATGTCATCGGCAGTCGCGTAGATCTTAACTTCGCCAAAGTGTTGGTTTGCAGCGCTGACAGGGTCGCCGGCGCGAGCATGATTTATCATCTCGTGGCGGCCAGGATAAATGTCTCGCCCAAGACCTACCGCGCCATAGGCATTGAATGTTTCACCGTGCAGGTCATACTTCGAGGCATTGATCTGGGCGAGCGTGCCGCCGAGGGAGTGCCCCGTGACAGTCACATTGAGCGGCTTGTGACTCGCTGCCGCGTAGTCCTCTGCAAGATCAATGGCATGTCTCGTAAAGGCATCGGCCTCCCACTGCTGCACGTTGACCTTCGCTGAGAACATCGCGGCGTCGACAACGTAGTCGTCGGCGGCATCCGTTCCCCGATATGCCAGTACCGTGCGCCCATTGGACTCGTCGCGAAAAGCAGTCGCCCGAAAGCCAGAGATGGGGCTGGCTGCAGAGGCAAACACAACGTAGTCGTCGTTTCCCGCACGGATCCTGTCGCCAATCAGGAGATCCTGATAGGTGCCGGCCGCCAAGACTGCGTATTCCTGCGTTCGTTCAGTCATGGCTGCGATCCTTCGCGTTGATGTAGATGGAGAATGACGCCCCAGGATCAGGCAGGCCTTCCTTTGTCTTGCTGCCTGTGTCGATCATCCTCTTTGGCGTATTTTGATAGGTTGTATTGGAGAAGAAACGACGGTCCCAACCGTCCTGGAGCAGGCGCTCCTTGTATAGGGGTGCATCAAATGTTGTCGTCTTCTCCACGGCTCTCACCGAGATTGCAACCAACGTCCAGTGGCAGACGTCAGGGCCGAAATAGTTTTCGTCTTTCAGGCCATCCATGTAGAGCTCACCCTGATAGCGACCATCAGCCGAGCGCGTGAGATGTATTGGCAAACGCCCAACAGGAGTTACGTGAAGACCGGAAGTGGCCTGCTTCGGTGCACACTCCTTGTTCGCTATCTCGAATTGCCCTTGGGCTGTCAGAGAGTCGAATGGACCCGGAGCATTCTCCAGGGCCACGGTAATCGCATAACGCATCTTCGGATGCGGATTGAGTTCGATCTTTGAGTCTTCCATGTTTCCACCACATGCAGTCAGTAAGAGACACAGGCCGGGGACGGCGACCTGCACGATCTTTCGGATTCCAGCCGAGCCGGCTTTCCGAATAGAGGCGCTAGGGACGAATCGCGCGATAGGTTTGAAGCGATTGGTGTTCATCGAGGCGGAGGCGCGTCAGGCGCCGGTGTCCTCGGGACTCAGGCCCATCGAGTATTCCTCGATATCCTTGCCGTCGACCCAGCCGGTAGCGCAGTCGCCGGTGTAGTGGCCATCGGGCTTGAGCCTGCAGGCGGTACCAGTGGCAGGCCGCTTCCACTCAACGGGTGTGTCGGCGCCTTTGCAGATTTCGTTAGCCTTGCAGCCCTTCACCGTTTTCGTGGGAACCGCCTTGACCAAGGCGCGAACCAGCACGCCTTCCTTGCGCTGAGTCGCCTGGATGCAAAGCAACTGGTGCTCGCCGACATGGGCAACGGGCTTGGCCGAGGTCGCCTGGAAGTTGTCCTCGAGCGTTACACCCTTGGCACCGATGACGCCGCCGAAGGCCATGTTCGAGGTACAGTCGTCGTTGACGTCCACGGCGGTGTTGTCGATCGTGCAGGCGACATTGCCGTACTTGTCCTTTCCGCACACCACCTTTGAGCCTGGTGACGAGGTCTGTAGCAGGGACTGGTAGTCGCGGGCGTCCGGCGGCGCCGCGAAGGCGGAGGCCGAGGCGACAAGCAGTGCAGCGAGCAGGCCTTGCACGGCGGCCGTCCAGCAGAAGGAGCGGTTCTTGGTAATGGTCATCGGGTGATCCATTTTCAGCTTCGGGGAGTGCATCAGACGGTCGGACTCGTGGCCTGCGAAGGCGGTACCTGCATCGGCGCAGTCGCTGCAGGCTGCGGAGCCTGTTGTGCCGCGATCTGCAGGGACTGTCGACCGCTTTCTTCCAGTGACGTGTTTGCAGCCTCCTGTGTAGAGGCTTCCGCGACCTTCTTGAAGGGCGAGTTGAGCTCGCCTTGTACCGCGTAGACCTTGCTGGCGTCGTCGTTCAGTACAGCGTGATCGACGCGAGTCATACCCTCGCCAACCGCTTTCGTGGTGAGGACGCCGGCGATCTGGTCACTCCGCAGGTCCGGGGTACGCTGGTGCTCTGCGTCCAGGCGATGCACGGCGTCGCGGCTTTGCTGGTAGAGCGCGTTGTGCGGATGGCCGGTGCCGTCGAGCCGAGGTGTGGCGGCGTGCAAGGCTTCCTTGGTCGCAGGGCCTACGACGCCGTCGGGCTGCAAGCCATGCGCACGCTGGAAGCGCTCGACTGCTGCCCTGGTGTGCGCACCGAAGTCACCGTCTGGCTGGATCTTATGGCCCTTTTCGTCCTGATAGCCGAGGTGCTGCAGCGAGGTCTGCAGGTTGCGGACAGCGTCACCCTTGTCGCCTTGGCGTAATGTGGCTTCGTGAGCGGGCGTGGCATGGGTAGGTGCGGCACGCGTCGGCGTCGAGTGGTTGGGCGTGTGTGTCGAGGGTGTCGCGTGCGTCGCACCGGAATGCGCCACGGCAGGGGCCGAGGTGGTCGGAGTATCCGACCCCTGACCATGCAGCGGTTCGCGCACACGAAACTCCGGCTTCGCACGCAGGGCGCCGACGATCTCCATGTTCTTGCCATCCCAGTAACCGCCGGGGGTGACGTTCACTTCGGCGGGTCCCGAGCCAACCTGCGAGCCGATGAAATGGATATGGCCCTCGGTGTCGTAGCCCTTGAAGATGGCGACATGCTGGCCTGAGCCGTGTTTGTCGCGGAACATCAGCACGTCACCGGGTTGCAGCGACCCGTTCTGCTGGTGGGCGTCGGCGCCAGGAATGACGTCGAAGTGTTTGCGCGCGTAATCCGTCGGCGTGTTGCCCTGGAACAGGTCGTGCGTGCCGAACGGCGCGGCGGGAACGCCATAGCCTGCGTCATGCATGCCGCGCCAGACGAAGGACGAACAGTCGACCCCGCGGCGGCCGTCGTGATCGTTGTCCTGCTCGGTGCGGCTGCTATCGGTATGGCCATCGCCGCCATGGTTGCGCAGCGACATGTCCGGGCGGCCGTATTCATACTGGCGGCCGGACTTGAGGAAATGTTCGTTGGCTTCGGTGTAGATGTCGCGGCTCATACGGTGTCTCCGTCGAGGAGCGCCAGGTGGCGCGGCGTATAGCGAGAACTCACGGCGTCCATGCGTTTAGCGACCCTGCGCCGGCGTGTCAGGCGCGTGCGGTGTCGGAGCGGCATCCTGGGTCTGTCGTCGGTTTTCTTCCGTGAGGGCAGCGGGCGGTGCCGCTTTCGCGATCTCGGCCCCGCTCTGTTCGATCGGCGTATTGACGGCCTTCGCCGTATCCACTTCTGCCGTGCGTTTGAGAGGGGAGGTGAGGTCGCCTTGCACGGCATACGCGCGGCTTCCGTCGTCACTCAGCAGGACGTGATCGATCTTCGTCAATCCCTGGTGTTTCGCTTCGGCGGTGACGGCGCCGGCGAGCTGGTCGCTCTGCTTGTCGGGTGTGCGGCCGACCTGCGCATCCAGCGCGTGCACAGCGGCACGCGCCTGTTCGTACATCGCGTGGTCCGGGTGCATGGGACTGTCCAGCCGTCCCGATTGCGCAGCACGCTGGATGGCGTCCTGGTGCTTGGCCTGAGCGATGGCTTCCATCGTGCGCGGGCCTGCCACGCCGTCCGCCGGCAGATGATGATCGCGCTGGAACGCTTCGACCGCGGCACGCGTGCCCGGACCGAACTTGCCGTCGGTGTGGAGTTCGCCGTGATGTCCATCGGTGTAGCCAAGTCGGGCGAGGCTGCCCTGGAGCAGGCGGACGTCTTCGCCGCTAGCGCCCTCCTTGAGTGGAGCGGCCTTGCCTGCCGCGTGCGCCGGGTGAGCAGGCTGCGGCTGGCCGACGTGGCCCTCGGCGAGGCGATGCATCACCTCGGGTGTGAGGCGTTGCTTCCAGTCCTCGAAACGGTGTTCGCGATCTTCCAGTCCGTTGTACTTGCCGTTGACGGCTTTGGTCGCCGCACGGACGTCGTCCCTGGCGCTTTCCGGCACACGGTTCTCCCAGTACCAGACGGCGATCTTCGATGCATGCTGCGGATCGGCTGCGAGCTCGGGACGCTTGACCAGGTCCAGGCCGAGCGCTTCGCCGGCGACGCGATAGTTGTCCTTGCCGGTGAGTTGTATGTAGCCACGGCCGTGGTACTTCCAGCCATCACCTGGTTCGTCGTTGCCGTTGCGGCCGCCGTACATCAGCTCGGCCAGCTGTTCGGGCTTGCCCATCAGGGCCTGCTTGCGCGCCGCGTCCAGTGTGTCGGGGCCTTCGCGCCACGCGGACTGCACGGGAATCTGCGAGATATTTCGCGTATAGCGAAAGCTCTCCTCGAGCCGGTTGAGCCCGTTGGATTCGTGAGTGACCTGGGCCATGAAGTTGGCCAGCTCCCTCGGGTTGGTGATGCCCGCCGCCGTAGCGTCGGTCAGCACCTGGGTTTCACGATCAATCGCCATGTGTAGCTCCTGGTTGACTCACTTGCGATGTTGCGTCGTGCGGTCCTTCTGACTATTTCGCCGGATGGGGGGCGAGTCTTGCCGTGAACGGGATGCGCTTATTGGGGTCGTCCATCAGAAAATATTGGCCGGCGACCACGATCTGGCCGTTGTCCTCGTGGAAGCCCTCGGGTCCCTTGTCCACCCACGACGAATAGGCCGCGTCGACGCCGGGCACGTCTGCGTCGTGGTTAGCGACGATGTTGCCCGTGACAGGCGAAAGCTCCACCACGTTCAACAGCGTCTGTGAGAGTGATGTCGCCTGGTTCGTGTCGGTCTGTACCAGCACGAAGATCGATCCGTCCATGGCGAAGCAATGCGTGGCCCGGTTCTGGTACCAATGCGGCGGCACAGGGACGGCAGTGACCCAGCGCGGTTGTTTTGCGCCGGCGTCTTTGATGTAGACGAAAGCACGTCCGTTCATGCCTTCCTTTGTGGCGTCGCCGGCGACGCACTCGCCGCCTGCGACCGGTGCGGAACCGTATGCGGTGAAGCCCTTCGGCAGCTTCGCCTTGGCAGGCAGAGGGGCGACGGTCGGCACGGGCTCGGCGCTAAGTGCGCGAAGCGGCACAGCGGCAAGCAGCGCAGCCATGACAGCCGCGAGCATGAGCTTGCTCGCGTGGTAACGGTCAATCGTCACGTGTAACTCCTGTTTGATTTTCGGGTGGCTTTGCCTCCTGCTGGCCGAACCCGCCGTCCTGGCGGGGTTGTGCAACTGCTACATCAGGGCAGCGTTACGTCAGGGAGCTTGCCCGGGTCGAAATCGGCGAAGGACACTGTGCCGAACTCCTTCGCGGTCAGGTCGACGTGCTTTTCATTGCCGGTCTCGGTATCGACAACCTTGCGCATGACTGACGAGACGAACCAGTTCTTCTTAGCACCGACGTAGGTGAAGGTGTACTCATCTGTCCAACGCTCGCGGCTGCCGCCGCCGGCGACGATCGTAAACTGGCCTGCCGCAACGTGCGTGTAACCGTACGGATCACCCGCCATGCCGCCGCAGGTTCCACAGGGGACGAGGCGACTGTTCGAGGCCACCTTCTGGAGATGGCCGGCCGAATCTCTCGCGAGGATAACGACGTCGCGCGGAGGGCCCTGCCCAAGTTTCCCGGGCCCGGCCGACGCAGGGTCGAGGACCAGTACAGCGCCTTTGCGCCCGTCACCTGCGATGTCGCCAAACTTGGAGTCGAGAATCCTGGACCCGCCGGTCGCGAAGGATGTCAGATCATCCATGTTGCTTCCCTTGGTGTGTACTACCCGGTCAGTCAATGGCCGGGCGTAAGGATTCGCGCTTTGGGCATGAAGCATGCCGGAAACGAGCAGGCCCGCAATCACCGCGAGCGCCTTGAACGGGCGCCGAGAAATCATGACGCGTCTATCTCCGTCACGGACTCGCATCGGCGGGATCGCGTGACGAGGAGGTGGCCATGACCGATTTGGCGGCCCCCAAAGCGAACGCCTTCGGGCAGACGCGCGCGAACAGAAGTGCCGAATAGGCATTGAAGCAGTAGTAGTTGGTGACAGTGAAGGTGCCTAACTCCTTGCTGATCGGTGCCCAGCAGTCCTGTGG
>NZ_JBFUIT010000145.1:0-9339 GCF_056401735.1 Luteibacter sp. P4_D7_3 | reverse complement strand
GTCCCACGATGCCGGCAGCCGTGACCACGAGCAGGGTGACGCAGATCCCGGCGAGCATCCAGGCCAGGCCGCGATCGTTGCGGTAGGCCATGTCGCGCACCTGGCTGAAAGCCATGACGCCATGGGGCTGCGGAATGACACGCCGGGTGCTGAGTGCCTTGAGCGCGTCGGGCACRGAATGCAGCAGCGCCGGAAGTCGCCCGGGTTGTGCCCGGATGACAAAGAACGCGCGGTTATCCGTGATGCGCAGTGGAACGAAGATCGCGTCCTGCCAGCGAATGTCCTCACCACTCCGGGTCTCCGGCGTCTGCACATGATCGACGATGCCGATAATGGTGCTCGGGCGAGCATCGCTGTTGCCGATGTAGATCGCCTTGCCCAGGGCATGCCCGTCGGGAAACGCACGCTGCGCGAGGGTGCGCGTCACGATGACCGTCGGGCTGTCGGCGCTGGCGTTAGGTGCCAGTGCACCGATTTCCTCGGAGCGGAAGTTACGTCCCTCGGCAATCTTGACGCCAAGGGTGTTCAGCGCATGGTCGTCGACGAAGTACAGCGAAGCGCCGTCACTGATGAAATGCTTGCTCATCGGATCCAGCCGGATGCCGCTCTGCCAGCTTCCGCCGAGCAGGGGAAAGGCGTTCGTCGCATAGGCATCCGCCACCCCCGGCAAGGCGCGCAGCATCGCCACATCGGCTGCCTGGCGCGCTGGCACTTCCGCGTCGGGTGCGACCCACGTGTTGTTGACGACCATGAGTTCGCTTTCGGCGATGCCGGTGTCGCGTGACAGGCGGTGCAGGCGCTGCTCAATGACGAAGAGGGCATTGCAGACGATAGCGAGCGTCAACGCGACCTGCAGGGCGATGAGAACGGCACCGGCCTTGTGATAGCGGAGTGCGGCGAGGATAGGGCGGAAGGGCGGCATGACGGACTCCGGGTCAGTTGGCTTTGAGTTGCCATGCCGGCTGCACCCTTGAGGCGCGCCAGGTGGGATAGAACGCCGCGACCAGGGTGCTGGCCAGAGCGACGAGGACCGTGAGGCCGAGCAGGGGTAAGCTCATATGAACGAGGTTCGCGATGGCCGGATCGAACACGGCGCCGATGCACAACGTGCCTGCCGCAGCGAGGACGACGCCCAGCAAGCCACCGGCGAGGCCGACGGAGGCAGCTTCGAGCAGGAACTGCGCATAGATGGCGCCGCGCGAGGCACCGAGCGCCCTGCGGATGCCGATTTCCGGCGCACGACGCATGAACTTCGCCAGTAGCAGGCCGATCACGTTGATCAGGCAGATGACGAGGAAGCCGACGGAAACCAGCAGCCCCATCTTTGCTTCCGGAGGTACGACGTGGCGAACGTCCAGCCACTCCATCACGTTGCGCAAGCGCACGTTCGGCGGCCACGAGAAGCGGCCGTCGCGAGTCTGTCCGGCCGAATAGTCGTTGAGGAACTGGCGGTAAGCGGTGGCGCTGGCGGCATCGGGAAGCTCGGCCCAGAAGCTGACGAAGATGCACTCGGAGTGGACGAAGTTATCCCAGCCTGGCTTGAAAGGACGGTTGCAGAGATTACCGCCGGCAGGATGGAGACCGTCGGCGATGGCGCGTGCGAACGGCATGTAGAGCTCACCCATGTCGCCGAAGCCGCCCTTTGCATCGAGATCGAAGAAGCGTGGCCGCGCTTCCCAGTGACCGGCGACGCCGACGATGCGGAACTGCTTTCCGTCGAGGTCGATCTCACGCCCGACGCTATTGGCGCCGCCGAACACGCGATCGTTGAGGCTCTTCCCGATCACGACCACGCGGGCACGTCCGGCGTCATCCGCCGCCGACCAGGGGGCCCCGAAGAGGAAGGGCACGTCGAACATGGGGAACATGTCGGCCTGCACGGCGTAGCCGCGTGCGGGGGACGCCATCGTGTTCGGATCGTCCGGAACGATGGATACGCCGATCGGATACAGCGGTGTCTGTCGCTTCGCCTTGTGTGCATCGACGAGCGCCATCGCATCTCGCCAGGTGAGCCAGGGCAGCGRCTCACCATCGCTATTGTCCGGCCCATAGTTGTCGATCTGCGCGATGAACAACTGCGATGACTTTTCCGGAATCGGGTCGCCCGACGTGACGCGAAACACCGCGTAACTGGTCATCGACGCCGCGACGCCCACCGCGATCACCAGCACCATCAACAGCGTGAGGACCGGATTGCGCCTGAGGCTGCGAAGCCCGAGTTGCACGTAGTAACCGAACATCGTTGGCGATCCCTGTGGTGTCGTTCCCAGGGGAGGTTAGCAAGGCGTGTGCCATGCGCCGCGCGGCGCCGCGCGGTCACCWTCGTCGCCACGGGCCTGTCCGCGGACAAACGTCCGGCGGACAGGCGGACGTGACCCCTTCAGGGGATCAGTCGCTCCGCGCGCAAACGCTCGAAGGCGTCGAAGAAGGCATCGTCGGTGGGTTGGTAATCGAGGAAGCCGAGGCGGCGGCTCTTCGACATGTCGGTAACGACTTCGATCGGCCGACCCAGGTCGGCGTCGCTGTGCCAGGCGGATACGAGGCGGTGCATATCGGGCTCGAGCAGGCCATGGCGTGTCGCCAACTCCCTCCACACGACGGCATCGTCGGCCATCTGCCGTTCGAGAGGGATAACCTCGCCATCGAAAGGCGCGGCTTCAAGGCCGAACCACGAGGCAAGGCGCGACCACATCCAGCTCCAGCGGAAGACATCGCYGTTGACCACGTTGAAGGCTTCGTTGGCGGCGGCCGGCGTGGTCGAGGCCCATACCAGGTGGCGGGCGAGCTGACGCGCGTCGGTCATGTCGGTGAGACTCTGCCATTGCGCCGCCGAACCGGGAAAGCGGAACGGCCGGCCGGTCGCCTTGCAGATCGAGGCATAGACGGCGAGCGTGGTCGCCATGTTCATGGCGTTCCCGACCGCCACGCCGATCACCGTGTGCGGACGATGCACGCTCCAGGTGAAGCCATCGCGGGCGGCGGCGGCGAACACCTCGTCTTCCTGCGCGTAGTAAAAGTTGTCGACATCGAGGCGGCCCTGCTCCTCGCGGAACGGTGTCTCGGGGAGTGCGCCCTTGCCGTAGGCCTCGAAAGGGCCAAGGTAGTGCTTGAGGCCGGTGACCAGGGCGACGTGACGAACGCTGCCGGTCGGTCGCAGCCCGTCGAGCAGGTGGCGAACCATCGCGGCATTGACTCGTATGTTTTCGCGCTCGTTGGCCTGCCGCGACCAGGTGGCGATGTAGACGTGGGTCGGCGCGATGTCGGCGAGCGCGACACGGGTGCCCTCGGCATCGGTGAGGTCGGCCGCCACGGCTCGTACGGCGGTCTGCGATCCCGGGCGGCGGGCGAGGGCGGCGACCGGCCAGCCGTCCTTGACAAGACGTTCGGTAAGGGCGCTGCCGATGATGCCGCTGGCGCCGACGATGAGGGCTTTGTCGTTCATGGGGAGCTCGGGGAGGGAGGCCCTGTAACCATGGAGCCGCAAGGCGACCGTTCCAACCGTGCGAATCAAACGGGCGTTAGTTTCTTCATCACACGCGGAGGACTACTATCCGGTCCGCAAGGGCCGCCGTGTGCGCCCGTTCCACCTCCCATTCGAAGGAAGCTTCATGTCCGTACACCTGGTTGCCGCGCTCGACGAGAATTTTGCCATCGGCAAGCAGGGAGGGCTGCCCTGGCACCTCCCCGAAGATCTGCGTCACTTCAAACGACTGACCACGGACAAGTCCGTGCTGATGGGGCGCAAGACCGCCGAGTCGATCGGCAAGGCCCTTCCGGACCGTGTGAACTACGTGCTTTCGCGCAAGGGCGAGGCGCCGTATCCGGGCCAGATTACTGTCCGTTCGGTGGCCGAGGCGCAGGCAAGCTGCAACCACGCGGGCCTCATGGTCATCGGCGGCGGCGAAGTCTTCCGCGAGGCGCTGCCGTACGCGCGCACGCTGTACCTGACCTGGGTCTACGCCGCGGTGGATGGCGCCGACGTGTTCTTCCCGGGCATCGATTTCAAGGAATGGGCCGAGGTGTCGCGCGTGCACCACAAGGCCGACAAGGAACACGCCCACTCGTTCGACATGGTCGAATACGTCCGGAACGTCTGATGCATGTCGTTGCCGGCGTCCTCGTCGACGGTGCCGGACGGATCCTGATCGCGCAGCGGCCGCCGGGTAAGCACCTGGCGGGCATGTGGGAATTCCCGGGCGGCAAGCTGGAGCCGGGCGAAACGCCACTGATGGCGCTGGAGCGCGAGCTAGACGAGGAACTCGGCATCGCGGTCGATCCGCTCTCTTTCGAGGCGCTCGTTCGCATTCCGTGGAACTACGGCGAGCGCGGCATGTTGCTTGAAGCGATCCTCGTGCGCGCCTGGACGGGCGAGCCGAAGGCGCTCGACGCGGCCGAGATCCGCTGGCTCGATCCGCGTGATATCGATCCCGCGATGCTCGCGCCCGCGGACCGGCCCATCCTGGCGGCGACGCGGCTGCCGGTGCATTACCCGATCACACCGCCCGACGTGTCGGCCGATGATGCCGTCGCTTTGCTCACGAGCGCGCTGGCGCAGGGTGAGCGGTTGCTTCAGCTTCGCGTGCCAGGGCTGCCGGTCGATGCGTTGCGCGGTGTGGCCGCTCGCGTGCTTCCGGAGCTGCGTGCGTTGGGTGCGACCTTGCTGCTCAGCCGCGATATCGACGGTGCGCTCGCATTCGGCGATGGCGTGGGGGTGCATCTGGCGGCATCGCAGCTCCATGCCCTGGATACGCGACCCTTGCCACTGTCACAGACCGTCGCTGCGTCGTGTCACAACGCGGCCGAACTCGCACGTGCCTCGGCGCTGGGTTGCGACTTCGCGACGTTGTCTCCGGTGCACGCTACGGCGAGCCATCCGGGTGCCGAACCGCTGGGCTGGCCGCGTTTCGCGCAGCTGGCTGAAGCGGCGTCGTTGCCGGTGTATGCGTTGGGCGGGCTCGGGCCGGATGACGGGATGGAGGCGCGGCTGCATGCGGCGCAGGGGGTTGCGGGGATTCGTGGCTTTTTTTGAGCCTCAAAGCATCGCCGCTGAAGCGGCTCCCACAGGGGTGGCCTTGCTCCTTGTGGGAGCCGATTCATCGGCGATAGATCGCAAAGCGATCCTTACTTGGACTATAGCCGCGCCACCAACGCCCTCAACACACCCTGCGTTTCATCCGCAAAGAAATCGTCGATGAAGCCCGGGTCGAGTAGATCGGTCGTATCGCCCCACACCGCCACCAGATCCGCACGCGCAATGGCGCGCGTGCGCAGCATCGCCTTCGGTGGCAACTTGAGCATGTCGGTCATCCACATCACGGCGCGTTGGACGACCTGCTCGACGGTCGCCAGTTCGTCCACCAGGCCGATGACATGGGCCTGCTCGGCATCGACCATGGCGCCCGCGACAAGCAGGCGTTCCGCGCGGTAATTGCCGACGATGCGGCGCATGGCGAACTGGATCGGCTCCGGCACCGACAGGCCCACCTGCACTTCGTTGAGGCCGATCTTGTAAGGGCCGTGCGCCATGATGCGGTAGTCGCAGAACAGCGCGACCACGGCGCCGCCGGCCGGGCTGTGACCCGTAATGGCGGCCACGGTGGGGATGCTCGACGCGGCGATCGCACCGCAGAGGGCGAAGAACTCGTTCCAGAATTCCTGCACGCCCGCGCGATCGCGCTGGATCAGCGCCGGTACGTCCACGCCTGCAGAAAACATGCCCTGCGCGCCGGAGATGACGATGCCGCGCGCACCGTTGGACGGCGCTTCGACGATAGCCTCGCGCAGCGCACGCACGAGATTGATGTCGAACGCGTTGACCGGGGCACGCGCCATGCGGATTTCATGGATGCCGCCGTCGTGCGGAAGGATGTCGAGCATGGGCGCGTGTCCGTCGGTGATGTTGGGGGGATTATGACCGCGCAGTGCGGCGAGGGCATGCCGCACTGCGGCCGGGGCCTGTCTTAAGGGTGCAGGTCCTTGTCCGTCCAGGTGTAGCGTAGGGCGTAGTCGAGGWTGACGGAGCCGTTGGCCGGCACGTCCACCTGGAATTCCAGCAGATCCGGCGTCGACTTCGTCGGCTTGATCGACGAGGACGTCACCGCCCAGGCGCGCCAGCGGCTCGGATGCTCGCGCACCGTGATCGTACGCTTCGTGTCGCCAGCGTTCGTCAGGGTGATCCGGGTGCCCTCGTCCATACGGTGCGAAGTTGCGTCTGCGCTGAAGGAGGTCTGCTCGCGTGTGGCTGTGAGGTCGAACGCATTGCCGAGGGAAACGATCGCATCCTTGTTCTTCGGCGTGTCCTCGAGGCGGCCCTCGCCGAGCAGTTCGGCATAGCCGTCGCGGTCGGTGGTAAGCACACGCACATAGCCCGAGGGCAGGGCGTCGAAGGCCTTGAAGCGCACGTTCGACACAATCGGCGTCGTAGCCGGCATGCCGATGTCACGGTCCGCGCGTAGAATTCCGAAGAAGCGCATGTTCGTGTCGTAGACGGCTTCGCGCTCGCAATCGAGCATGCGGCTTTCGTAGAGTGGTGTCTGCGTCACGCTGCCGTCGGGCAGATCTACCGCCGCACGAAGGGTGTACGTACGCAGGTCGCCAAGCGTGGCCTGCTGCGGTCCGTTCGTCGAGACGTCCATAGCCATCGGGGCCGCGGCGGCCTTGGCCATGAACATCCTCGGTTGCGGCGGTGCCTTGGCACGCTGCGCATCGCCGGCGACGAGCTTCAGGGAGACATCCTTCCAGTCCCGGCCGCTGCGGTTGGCAATGCTGGCCGCGGCGTCGAAGTTCATCTTGCACGAGGCTCCCGGGACAATGGTCGCCACATAGGCGCCCCGCCAGCCCAGTCCGGATGTGGGGTAGTCGAGCTGCGCGGTGGTGTTGCCCGCGTTGCCGCCGGCGACGCGTACCTGCAGGGTGGACCCCCGGGCGAAGTCGGTGGCGTCGGCCGCGCGCAACGCCGCATAGCTCTTGATCAGGCTGGCCTGGCCGTTGGCTTCGCGGATCACCAGGGTGTCGCCGCCACGAACCAGTGTGCCACTGGCGATAGGCTGCCCCGTGGTTCCGATGGCGGTGACGTTATGCCCGACCAGTCCGGCCACGGCACCGTCAAAGCCCTGCCCGAGCAGCAGGCGTTGGGAAACCACCCGTGTCCCTTTGCCGGGGAAGCGCAGCGAAAGCGCTTCGCTGTCCAGGGCGGAGGGGAGGCCATCGATGGAGAGATCCTGCGCGCCGCCCTTCAGGTCGAAGCTGCGACGTTCGTGGACCACGGCGTAACCATCGCCCGATACGGCCTCGCCATTGGTGGCGAAAAGCTGGTCGCCCTCGGCGCGGTAGAGGGTGAGCGCGGTGCGCTCGTCGGTGGCGGCGAAGGCCGGCAGTGCGATGGCACCGGCGATCGCGAGAACAAGCAGACGACGCGACATAGTCTCTCTCCGTGATGATCCTGCGGGATCATACCGGGCGGACGTGAACCGTGACTTTGTGTAGGAGCCGATTCATCGGCGACGGGTGCTGGCGGCCATCTGGCCCGCTGCCGCGGGATCGCCGATGAATCGGCTCCTGCAAGGAGGCGTCAGCCGTTTTCGGCTTCGGCGACGGCGTCGCGGATCGCCTGCGGAAGCGGCACCGGCCTGCCGGTCTTCGTATTGATCCAGACCATGGTGACGCTGCCGTCCGCGTGGATCTTCGTCGCGTCCTGTGAATTGACGATGCGGTGGCCGACGGTCATCGAGCTGTTGCCGATGCGGTTGGAAAACAGTTCGATCTGGATGTCCGCCGGCCATTCGATCGGCAGACGGTAGTTGATCTCGCTGTGCGCCATCACCGGTGCGCCTTCCTCGCTGTACCACTGGCCGGGCAGCATTTGCAGCCACTTCAGGCGTGCTTCCTGCAGATAGACCAGGTAGTTGGCGTTGTTGACGTGGTTGTACGCGTCCATGTCCTGCCAACGAACATCCATCGGCGTAATGAACAAGGGGATCGGCGTGTTCGAAGCGTCGGTACTCATGCGGTTCGTTTCTTCTTCGCGGCAGGAGCCGTCTTCGCGGTGGATTTGCTGGGGGCGGGTTTCTTTGCCGGAGCCGGGGTCGAGGCCTTCGCTGATGCTTTAGCTGGCGCCTTCGTGGCGGCCGACTTGGCGGCAGGCTTTGCAGTCGCCTTCGCTGCCGGTGCTGCAACGGGCGCGAGATGCGATTTCAAGAACCGACCGGTATGCGACTCCTTCGTCGCCGCCACGGTTTCAGGCGTGCCGCTGATTAGAATGCGCCCGCCACCCGATCCGCCCTCGGGGCCGAGATCGATCAGCCAGTCGGCCGTCTTGATCACGTCGAGGTTGTGCTCGATGACGACCACGGTGTTGCCGTGTTCGACCAGCTTGTGCAGCACGTCGAGGAGCTGCTCGATATCGTGGAAATGCAGGCCCGTCGTCGGCTCGTCGAGGATGTAGAGCGTGCTACCCGTGTCGCGCTTGGATAGCTCCTTCGACAGCTTCACGCGCTGTGCTTCGCCGCCGGAGAGCGTGGTCGCGCTCTGGCCGAGCTTGATGTAATCCAGGCCCACGGCTCGGAGGGTCTCCAGTTTGCGCGCGATCACCGGCACCGGCTCGAACAGCTTGAACGCGTCTTCCACCGTCATGTCCAGCACGTCGGCGATGGTGTGACCCTTGTAGAGGACCTCGAGTGTCTCGCGGTTATAGCGTTTGCCGTGGCAGACATCGCAGGGTACGTACACGTCCGGCAGGAAGTGCATTTCCACCTTGATCATGCCGTCGCCTTCGCAGGCTTCGCAGCGGCCACCGCGTACGTTGAAGCTGAAACGGCCCGCCGAGTAGCCGCGCTGGCGCGACTCAGGCACCTGCGCATACAGCTCGCGCAACGGCGTGAACAGGCCGGTGTAGGTGGCCGGATTGGAACGCGGCGTGCGGCCGATCGGCGACTGGTCGATATCGACCACCTTGTCGAACAGCTCGAGCCCTTCGATCGACTCATACGGGGCCGGCTGCTCGCCCGCGCCGTTGAGTTCCATCGCGGCAAGGCGATAGAAGGTGTCGTTGATCAGCGTGGACTTGCCCGAACCGGACACGCCCGTGACGCAGGTGAACGTGCCGACCGGAATACGAACGTCAACGTCCTTGAGGTTATTGCCGGTGGCGCCCTTGAGTTCGATCCACTGGTCGTCACGCGGCAGGCGGCGCTTCTTCGGCACGCGGATGCCGCGCTCACCGGTCAGGTACTGCGCCGTGACCGAGCGCGGCGAGGCGAGGATGTCTTCCAGCGACCCTTGACCCACGATCTCGCCGCCATGCACGCCCGCGCCGGGCCCGATGTCGAGGATATGGTCGGC
>NZ_JBFUIT010000144.1:0-9387 GCF_056401735.1 Luteibacter sp. P4_D7_3 | reverse complement strand
TCGTAGCTGAAGCCCAGTCGCGGCGCCCACTGGGGTTTGGTCAGGCGCAGGTAGGCCTGGCCGGTCGGGTTGTAGTTGGTGAACTGGTCGTTGCGGATGCCCAGCGAGAGCAGCATCTTGTCGGTTACCTGCCAATCGTCCATGACGTATTGCGCACGCTGCTTCACGCGCACCGAGGCGAGCGTGTTGTAGTGGCGGATATAGCCGTAGTAGCCGGTTTCGCCGCCCGGGTAATTGCCCGGCTTGTCGACGAACGGACTGTCGCTGATGTTGAGGTTCGGATCCTGTTTCGCGTACCACAGCTCGTAGCCGTCGCCACCGATGGTGGTGCCATCGTCGATGTCGTGCGAATCCTGATTATCGATACCGGCCGTAATGGAGTGGTTACCGATCTTGTAGTTCAGGTCGACGCGCAGGTTGCGATTGGTCGAGGTGTGATCCGGATTGTCGATCGTATCCAGCGTCTGGCCGTTGGTGATAGGCGTGCCGCCCGTGATCGCCGGGTTTTCCGCGGAAGAGTTTCCGATGAACGGCCCGGTGACGCCAGTGTTCGGCGGCTCGTTGTAATAGGTGAGCTTGGACTTGCCGTAGAGCGCGGTGAGCGTCAGGTCGTCCGTGATGTAGCTGGTGAACTTGGCCGTGTAGACCATGGCCTTGGTCTTGTACGTCGTGTCGGTGCTGACGAAATCGCCCTTGGTGTTCGTGTTGTAGTCGTAGTCGTACTCGTTACCGTTGGTGCGATGCGTCTGGCTGACGCCGGTCAGCTCGAGGATATTGCTGTCGTTGATGTTCCAGTCGATCTTGCCGTACCACTTCGGATCCTTGTACGTGTACTTCGTGTCGTACGAGTGGTTGACGTCGCCGATGCTGTTGCCTTCGGTGCGTGCCATTTCCAAGGCGGTGAAGATGTACAGCTTGTCCTTGATCAGCGGGCCGCCGGCATACGCGCTGACCGTGGAGGTCCACTCGTGGTTGTCGTCGTTGCGCTGTTCGATCGTACCCGGAGGCGCCGGGTTGCTGTGGCCGTAGGTGATGTTGCGCGCGTCGGCACGGGCGAAATCGGGTTCCCACAGCACCTGGGCGCCGAAGTGCCATTCATTCGTGCCGCGCTTGCCGACCTGGCTGATCACGCCGCCGTCCGAGCGGCCGTACATGGCGGAGTAACCGCCACTCAACACTTCTTCCTGATCCACGGCGCCATAAGGCAGGCTGATGCCACCGAAACCGCTGAGCGGATCGGTAGTGTTCATGCCGTTGATGTAATACGCGTTCTCTGTCACCGAGGAGCCCGAGAAACTGACCAGCGAGTTGCCCATGGCGCCCTTGAAGCCGCTGTAGCCGGCCACGGCGCCCGGTGCGAGCAGGGCGACGCCTTCAGCGGTGCGGGCCAGTGGCAGGCGGGCCATCTCTGCAGCGGTGATGACCGTGCTCGATGCGACGGTGGCGACGTCGATTGTCGGCAGGTTGTTCGCCGAGACGGTAACGCCTGACAGATCCTGAGCGCCGCTTGCATTGGCGGCAGCGCCGCCATCGAACGACACATCGGTAGCCGCACCCACGCGCAGCGTGACGTTGTCACGCGAGTCGACGACCTTGCCATCGGCTTTGAGCGAGACCTTGTACGTGGCCAGCGGCAACGCTTCGGCGACATAGCGGCCACGCGAGTCGACGTTGACTTCGCGGGTGATGCCGTTGCTACCTTCGATCAGGACGGTTTCACCGGCGGCCACGGGGGCCTGGCCGGCAATACGGCCGGACGTCGCCTGGCCATGGGCGATGCCGGTAAGAGAGGCCGCGACGGCGGCGCAGAGTAGGGTGCGTCGGAGGGTGATGCGGGAACTCATAGGGATGCTCCGGAAGGTCTTTTGACGTGACAGTGAGGTTTCAATCGATCTAAACGTTGGGTAGAACAGGGCCTTCCTGGCACTTTGTTGTTTCAGGTGGATCGACCAGGCCTGCTTGCGCAGGCCCGCAGGATCAGGCGTACTCGATCTCGCCGATGGCCTTGCCGATCGCGGCAATCGCCCGCGACTTCTCCGAGCGCCGGTCGGTGACCAGCACGTCGATGCGATCGGCGGGACACCAGGCAACGCGACTGCGCACACCGATCTTCGAATGATCGGCTGCGATCACGATGCGGCGTGCATTCGCGCACATGGCTCGCGCGATTTCGGCTTCTTCCATTTCAAAACTGCTGGCACCGGCTTTTGCCTCGATGCCCACCGGCGACAGGATCGCCAGGTGGGGTTGGTAGCGCGCTATCTCGGCGATGGTGCCGGAGCCGCCGGTGCAGCCAATCTGCGCGTTGAAACGGCCACCGAGCAGGTGCACCTCGTTGCCGGTACGCGCCGCGAAGCGTGCGGCGACGTCCACGGCATTGGTGACGATCGTGAGGCCGCTACGCGTGGCGAGCGCCTCGGCAACGAGGGTCATCGTGCTGCCAGCGTCCATGAAAATGGTCTGGCCACTTTCCACCAGGCTGGCGACTTTCTTCGCGATGGCGCGCTTCTCGCGCACGCGGGTTGCGTGGCGCACGTCGATCGGCGGTTCGTCGCCGGTGAGTACCGCGCCACCGTGCACGCGGCGGATCTCGCCACGCTCGGCCAGCTCGACGAGATCGCGGCGGATCGTCTCGCGCGATACACCCAGCTCCGTCACGATGCGTTCGACGGAAACCTGACCGCTGGTGCGGAGGAGGTCG
This sequence comes from Luteibacter sp. P4_D7_3, assembly GCF_056401735.1. Lineage (NCBI taxonomy): Bacteria > Pseudomonadati > Pseudomonadota > Gammaproteobacteria > Lysobacterales > Rhodanobacteraceae > Luteibacter > Luteibacter sp. P4_D7_3. The sequence goes on along the minus strand of NZ_JBFUIT010000144.1, from coordinate 6,686 downwards.
CGGATGCGGGTGTGCCTTTCTTCATGCCACATGGCGTCGGTCCTTGAGTACGTGGAGGAGGAGGCGCATCGCCCCGAGGGCGAGTGCGCCGGCCACGACGACGCACATGGCGTACGCCGCGGCCTGGGCGAGGAACCCGTTTTCGTCCAGTCGCATGACGGCGACGGACGCAAGTCCCAGACCGGGTGTCACGAGGAAGATCACGCCCGACAACGTCACCAGCGAGCGCATGAACAGATAAAAGAAGGTGGAAATGGCCGCCGGCATGGCAAACGGCAGCACGGCGTCGCGCAGGACATGGCGCGTGTCGCCGCCGAACGACGCGACGGCATCCTCGAGCGCATCCGGCACCTGGCGCATGCCGGTCTGCATCGTGAGAAAGGCCTGTGCGTGGTAGTGGTAGAGGCTGCACGCGGCAACGATGGCGGCGCTGCCGTAGAACCATCCCGAGAGCGCGCCATGGTTGAACGTGAGCACGTAACCGAGGCCGAGCACCATGCCGGGTACGGCGGCGGGCAGCGATGCGAGGACCTGCAGCGGGCGAGCGACGCGTGGCGAGGCACGGCGCAGTCCCGCCGACAGCGCGAAGATCATCACGACGCCGACCACGGCGGCGAGCAGCGAGACGCCGAGTGACGTCGCTACCGGGCCGTAACCATCGGGCATGCCGCCGGTGTAATTGGCCAGCGTCAGCGTGCGATCGTAAGGCCATAGCTTGACGACGCTCACATAGGCCACGGTGCCGACCACCGCGACCACGGGCAACAGGGCGATCGCCGCCACCGTGCCGAGCACCGCGTCGCGTAAGGGATGATGCTCCGGTACGAGCGCGCGTCCCGGGCTCGCATCGCCACTGTCCTGTCGACGTTTCGCGAGGCGGCCAAGCCATACCGAAAGCAACGCCGGCGCCAGCAACACCACGCCGAGCGTGGCGCCCATGGCGAAGTCGAGCTGGCCGACCACTTCGCTGTAAATCTCCATGGCGAGCACGCGGTAGCTGCCACCGACGACCACGGCGCTGCCGAAATCCGTGAGCGTTTCGGTGAAGACGAGGAAGGCGGCGGCGAGCAAGGCGAAGCGCAGGCGCGGCAGGGTGACGTCGATGAACTGGCGCCATGGTGTCGCACCCATGGATGCCGCGGCATCGTAGTGGCGTGCCGGCGTGCGCTCCAGCGCTGCCGAAACGATGATGACGACCTGCGGCAGGCCATAAAGCGTATTGGCGATCAGCAGACCCCAGAGCCCGTAGATATCCGTCGGTATCCCGGTGAGGCGATGGACCAGGCCGTTACGGCCGAGCAGGCAGACCAGTCCGAGACCCAGCACCAGCGACGGCGCCAGCATCGGCAGCAGCAGCGCGCCGCGGATAAGGAACTTGCCGCGGAGGCGAGAGCGGTGCAGGGTCATGGCAAGGCAAAGGCCGAACGCCATCGTCGTAAACGTCGTGGCGACGCCGATGCTCAGGCTGCGAAGCGCCGCGCGAGGCAGGCCCGGATCGTCGAGAAGACGCCCATAGTTGGCAAGAGTGAATGCGCCGTTCGCATCGGTGACGCTGCGCCAGAGCACGGTCAGCAACGGGTGCACGAAGAACAACAACAGGCCAAGCAGCGGAAGCGCCAGTAGCAAGGCGGCGCCGAACCGCGGGCGGGCGATGGCACGGGGTGCGACGACGCTGCTCACGTACTCACCCACGCGCCGCGTACGGCATCGATCGATACGGTTTCGCCGCGAACGAGGGGGCTGCGGCCGGGCAGTTCGGCGAGAACGCGGCGGCCGCGCCACGCGATATGGGCGCGCGCCAGGTTGCCGAGGAAGGTGATGTCTTCAATGACACCTTCGCCGCGCGGATCCGCGTCGATGAGCAGGTCTTCGGGACGCAGGCAGAGTTCGAAGGTCGGATCGGGGCCGGGCGGCCGGCGTTCGAGGAAGGCCGGCAGGGTCTCGCGCACGAAGCCTGTCGGCAGCAGGTTGGCATGACCGATGAAGTCGGCGACGAAGCGCGTGCGTGGCCGCTCATAGAGACAGCGCGGCGAGCCGATCTGTTCGATGCGCCCGTCGTTCATGCAGACAATGGTGTCGGCCATGGCCAACGCTTCATCCTGGTCATGCGTGACCATGATGGTGGGGATGCCTAGCGAGCGTTGCAGGGCACGAATCTCCCCGCGCAGTTGGCCCCGGATAGCCGGGTCAAGCGCGGAGAGCGGCTCGTCGAGCAGCAGCATCGATGGATTGGCCGCCAGCGCGCGAGCCAGCGCCACGCGTTGCTGCTGGCCACCGGAAAGCTGGTCCGGAAACCGTGTGGCCAGCGTGCCCAGACCCACGCGCTCCAGCCATTCACCGGTATGGGTGGCGATTGCGGCCGGCGATTCGCCGCGCAAGCGCATCGGATAACCGACGTTGGCGGCCACGGTCATGTCGGGAAACAGCGAATACGATTGGAAAACCAGGCCCATGCGACGTTCCCGCGCGGGCAGGGCGGTGATGTCCTGCCCGTCGAGGATGATCCGGCCCCTGTCAGGCGCGGTCAGGCCAGCGACGATACGCAACAGGGTGGTCTTGCCACAGCCGCTGGGGCCGAGCAGGCAGACGAAATCGCTTTCGCCGGCGTGGAACGACACGCCGTCGAGCACGGTATGTCCGCTCCAGGCCTTCGCGATGTCATCGATGCGAAGATGCATTCCCCTCGTCTCCCCGGCAGCCGGCGCGTCAGCGCGTCAGCTGCTTGAACCTGGCAATGAGTGCCGCGCGCTCACGCGCGGCAGTGGCGAAATCGCGCGCGGGTAGCGTCGCGACGAGATGGGCAGGCAGGCCTTGCCGAAGTTGTTCGTCCGTGGGTTCGCTGCCTGGCGTGGACACGATCTCCTTGAAGCCTCGATATAACGCGGCGGCATCGGCCGAGGCTGTCCAGTCGAGAAAGCGCCTTGCCTCGGCGACGTGGGAGGCGCTCTTCATCATGGCCGAACCTTCGAGTTCGTAGCCCGCACCATCGGAGGGAATCACCATGGTCACCGGGTAACCCTGGCGAATCGACTGCATGGCGGAGAACGCGAACGAGATACCGATGGGGAATTCGCCGATGCGCGCCAGCTTGCAAGGTGCCGACCCGGAGAGCGTTTCCTGGCCGACATTGCGTGCGATGTCGGTGACCAGGCGCATGCCTTCGGCGTTACGCCCTGCATCCGATAGTGAGGAAAGCACCATGTAGCCGGTCCCCGACGATGCGGGATCGGGCATGGCGATCTGACCGCGATACATCGGCGAGGTGAGGTCGCGCCACGTATGCGGCATGGGCAATCCGCGTTCTGCGAGCGCATCCCGGTTGACGCAAAGCGCCGCAAGGTAGCCGGTCGGGGCGAACCACGTCGCATCGCTCCCTCGGAAGCTCGCAGGCATGCGGTCGATGTTGCTACCGTGCACCGGCGTGAGCAGGGCGGCGATGCGGGGGTCGAGCATATCGGTGACGGCCATCCCCCAGATCGCATCGTTACGTGGCTCGGCCGACTCGGCAAGCAAGCGTGCGGCGAGATCGCCGCTGGACAGGCGCAGCACGTGCACGTCGATGTCCGGCAGGGCCTTCTTTGCGGCAGCGAGATAGATGGCTATCTCGTCGCTCTCCAGTGCCGAGTAAACGGTCAGGTCACCGGCACGCACGCTACCGCATGCCGCGAGCAGCGCAAGAACGCTTCCGATTTGGCGGTATACGTGCATGGTTGCCAGTCCAGTCCCCAGGGTTGAAAGATGACACATCCTTGTGGCGATTTGGGTATATTTGCAAACATGGGGCATATGGTCCAGCAGAGAATTTTCGTTTTTGTCATCAATCCGAAACGTGCAAACGCTAGGTCGCGCACGTTTTTTTCAGCCCAGGAGTGTCGTTGATGGAATCGTTGTCCGCCGCGGAGCGGAAGGAATTCGAGGTGTTTGCCACGGGCATCGCCGACAATGCACGCGCCTTTTCGTTGCCCCGGTTCCGCCAGCCGGTCGACGTCACCCTGAAGGGTGACATGAGCCCCGTGACAGCCGTCGACCGGGGTGTGGAATCCATGCTTCGCGAACGTATCGGCAACGCGTGGCCCGATCACGGCCTGCTGGGCGAGGAATACGGCGCGACCCGTATCGACGCCGAGTTCGTCTGGTCGATCGATCCCATCGACGGTACGCGCAGCTTCATTTCGGGCTGGCCGCTGTGGGGTACGCTGCTCGCGTTGCTTCGCCACGGCAAGCCCATGCTCGGCATCCTCGACATGCCGGCACTCGACGAGCGCTGGATCGGCCATGTGGGTGTCGGCACGACGATGAACGGTGCGTTCTGCCGCACCAGCGGATGCACGGCGCTGGAAGCGGCTACCTTGTACACCACCACGCCCGACATGTTCACGCCCGACGAATGGGCGCGTTTCGACCGCACCAGCCGCGCCGCGTACACCCGTCGCTTCGGTGGCGACTGCTACGGTTACGGCATGTTGGCGTCCGGTCATATCGATGCAGTGATAGAAGCGAATCTTATGCCGTACGACTATCTGGCCATCGCGCCGGTGGTCCAGGCAGCAGGCGGCGTCATCACGGACTGGGAAGGCCGCACACTCGGCCTGGACAGCGGCGGTCGCGTGGTCGCCGCCGCGACACCGGCCCTGCATGCCGCCCTGATCGAATCGCTTGCCAAGGACTGAACCCTTTCATGGTTTCCCGCGATCGCCGTCGTTTCCTCCATGCCGCCGGGGCCACGGTGGCGGCGTCACTGCTCGCCCAGGGTTTTCCTGCTTCCATCGCGCGCGCCTTGGCGACACCGCCGGACCGACGAACGGGCACGATCGCGGACGTGGCTCACGTGGTCATCCTCATGCAGGAGAACCGCTCGTTCGATCACTACTTCGGTAGTCTGCGTGGCGTACGTGGCTTCGCCGATCCCCGCGTGGTGGAACTGGCCAATGGCGATCCCATCTGGCGCCAGCCGGTCGCGACGACGCATACGAAGTATTGGAAATCGCGTGGCGTGGCCGATGACGTGGCCTGGGTCTATCCCTTCCACCTGGATACGCACGCCAGCGGTGACCATCATGAAGGCACCGACCATGGCTGGAGCACCGGCCACGGCGCGTGGAATCTTGGCCGCAGCGACCGCTGGATCGAACAGAAGCAGGACGTACTGACAATGGCGCATCTGCGCCGCGAGGACGCCGCGTTTCATTACGCCCTTGCGGATGCCTTTACGGTCTGCGATGCCTACCACGCGTCTGCTCTGGCCGACACGGCGATCAATCGCATCTACCTGTGGAGCGGCACCTCGGATCCGTCTGGTCGGCTTGGTCGCAAGTTGAACGGGCCGGGCAGTGAAGAGCGTCCCGATACCAACGGCTACACATGGACGACGTATCCGGAGCGGCTGGAAAAGGCCGGCGTGAGCTGGCGTGTCTATCAGGGCGGCACCGGCGAACCGGATGCTCCGTCCGACAACTACACCGACAACTCGCTCGAGTTCTTCGCGACGTACCAGGTGAAAGAGGGCGCCGATCCGACCGGTTCGCTGGTACGCAACGGCGTATCGACGCATACGCTTCGGGAACTCCGCGAGGACGTGCGGCACGATCGCTTGCCGCAGGTGAGCTGGATCGTCGCGCCGTACAAATACAGCGAGCATCCGACCTCGTCGCCGGCGGATGGTGCGTTCTACATCCGCAGCGTGCTCGATGCCCTCACGGCAAACCCAAAGGTGTGGGGTCGCACCGTGCTGTTCCTGAACTACGACGAAAACGACGGCTTTTTCGATCACGTCGTTCCACCGGCGCCGCCGTTGGAGAGCGGGCAGGGCAGTGAAGGCGTCGTTTCGGACGATCTGGTCGCGGGTCTTTCCGACGAGATCATGGACCTCGATGCGCATCCGCGGATCGTCGCGCCTCTTGTGCCTGGCAGCGATCCCGGCGGCGAACAACCCGTGGGACTCGGAAATCGCGTGCCGATGATCGTCGTCTCACCCTGGACCCGTGGCGGCTGGGTGTGCTCGGAAACCTTCGACCACACCTCGGTACTGCGTTTCCTCGAGAAACGGTTCGGCGTCGACGAGCCCAACATCAGCACCTGGCGCCGATCGATCTGCGGCGACCTGACGAGTGCCTTCGATTTCGCAGGCACGGCCGACAACCACGTGCCGACGATCGCCTTGCCCGAAGGCTCGCCTGGCAAGGCGCCGATCAACGTCCCCTCGTCGCAATCGATGCCCGCGCAGGAGCCCGGCGTGCGTCCGGCACGTGCGATCGGCTATGCGTGGACGGTCGAGCACCGCCTCCTCGAGGGAGGCAGGAGCCGTATCGCCTTTGCCAACGCAGGAACGTCTGGCGCGGCATTCCTCGTTTACGATGGTCTGGACCGGGAGGCCCCGCCGCGGCGCTACGCCGTCAGTGCTGGCGCCAGCATCGTCGACGAATGGAAGCTTGCGAGCGTCGGCGACGCATACAATCGGCGTATCCATGGCCCGAACGGTTACTTCGCCGCCATGCGCGGCTTTGCCGATGATGCGCTGGAGGCGAGCGTTCACGGCACGGCAGGGGCACGTGCTGTCGACGTGGTGTTGCGCAACCGGGGCGCGGCGCCCGTCGTCTGCCGCGTCGCCAATGCGTACAGCCGCGGCGAGCCCCAGGTCGTGACCCTCGCGACGGGCGCCAACCAGACGCTCGCCCTGGACCTTGCAT
>NZ_JBFUIT010000143.1:0-9393 GCF_056401735.1 Luteibacter sp. P4_D7_3 | reverse complement strand
GTCACATCGAACGTGAATCGCACGGAGTATTCAGGCTCGCGATCGAACAGAGTTTCGGTAACTGTCCCAAGTACATCCAGGCACGGGACGCCTCATTCCCCTCGTCAAAGGCCGAATGGCAGCCGGCGATCGCCGAACAACTGCCCGCTCTGGACGAGCCGGCCCGCGCACTGATCGCGTCGGGCGACACGTTCTTCGTCGCTTCCTATGTCGATCGCGAGGGTGGTGAGCGTCAGGTCGATGTTTCCCATCGCGGCGGACTCCCTGGATTCATGCGCGTCGAGGCGAATGGGGTCATTACCGTTCCGGAGTTCCCAGGCAACACGTTCTACAACACGCTGGGTAATTTCCTGCTCAATCCCCGGGCTGGATTATGGTGCGCCGACTTCCGGACCGGAGACGTACTCCAGATGACGGGAGATGTTCTTCTGGGTTCCCACGGCACGGCGTCCTTCGCCGAGGCTGAGCAATTCTGGCAGTTCGTTCCCAGGCGCATCGTCCGTCGCCGTAGCGCACTGCGGCAACGGTGGATGCTTTTTGAAGACGGGTGGTCGCCGGACTCGCTCGACATGGGTACCTGGGAAGCTACCTGAGCCCGTCGTAGACGATACGGGTAAAGAAATCCGGATCGATCACGAAGTGCCCGTAAACCGCGTCATACGGCGCGGTCGGCTTTGCCGCGACCACTTCGTCACGCGACTTTCCCTGCTTCTTCAGCGCGGACACCTTGTCGCGAACGCCGGCAAGCATGTCGCGAAACTCGCGGAACTGCTTCTTGTTGCCGACGGGGCCGTGGCCCGGGACAAGAACGACATCGTCTTTCAACCGGGCGAGCACGGCATCGTCAGCCTTGATCATGCCGTCGATACCACCGCCGTTCTCGTTGTCGATGAAGGGATACACGCCGTTCCAGAAGAGATCGCCGAGCGAGGCCACGTTGGCCTCCTTGAAGACAACATACAGGTCGGTATCCGTATGGGCGGGATCGACCAACACGACCTCCACGGTCTGGCCGTCGAAGTGATAGGTCTTGTTGGCCGTTAGCACCTCGGTAGGAATCGCCCGGGCTGGAAGGGCCGGGAAGGTGAAGTCCCAGTCGTCGACGCGTATGGACCTCGAGACCCGCTTCACCGTGCCTGCCGTTGCGATGATCGTCGCGCCGTCGTCGCGAACCCAGGGATTCCCGTCGGTGTGATCCCAGTGATAGTGGGTATTGATCAGGTATTTGATGGGCGCGTTGCTTATCGCCGCAAGCGCGGCCTCGACTCGTGGCCGGGATACCGCGATGCCGGCATCTACCATCAGTTTGCCCTGCTTGCCCGTCAGGACGGTGATGTTTCCGCCGGAGCCCGAAAGCATGCTGAGCGGGCCGCGCAAGGGCGTGGTGTCGATCGGCGTCGTGGCGGCGGCCTTGTTGATCATGATGACCGGACTGACCGGCTTGGTGGGACCCTCTGCCCGGGCCATGCCGACGGTGGCACCGCCGACCGCGGCCAGCGTCACGGCAACGTCGAGAAGAACGGTCTGGAGCCGACTGCGTTTCATATCGCTGTCTCCCTGATAGCGACGAGGCGGCCGTCGCGGTCCTCCTATTCAGCGCCCCTGTCCGGCCGAATTCTTGTTGAATCCGGCCGGGTTCGTTACTTCACCCATTCCAGGAGGGGCTGGCCCTTCGGCACGATGTACGTGCCGATCTCGGCAGCATTCGTCGTGCCCACATTCTTTGCACTGTGGACGACGCCCTTGGGGACGAACAGGACGTCGCCGGCTTTCAGCGTCACCGGCGGCTTGCCTTCCAGGTCGTACTCGATCGTCCCCTCGACGACGTAGATGATCTCCTCGCCGGGGTGACGGTGTTTCGCGGCGATATGGCCGGGGTCGAGGTCGACCCGCGCCTGGACTTCCTCCCATCCTGGAATGCTCAGGTCGTGCTGTGACAGCTGCGTGCGCTTATCGGCCTGTACCGAGGTGCCCACAAGAAGCGCCGCGATGGCAACCAGGCCGCACATTGTTGGTTTAAATCGATGCATGACACTCTCCTTACTGTGCCGGCTTCTTGAAGCGCAGCATGAAGCGGTCGGTCTTGCCCTTGATCGCGGGATCGAAAATCTTGAGCGTGTGATCGTCTGCCGGATTGGCGAGAATCGTCGCCTCGGCATCGAGCACGAAGCCGGCCTTCTCGACTTCGGCCTTGACCGTCGCCGGGTCGATCCGGTGCAGATCTTCCGTGTTCTTCAGGCCCGCGCCCGGCGCAGCGGCGTGGTCGACGACCACGAAATAACCACCCGGCTTCAGCAGCTTGAAGACGGCCTGGTTGAATCCATCCACGCTCGCTCCGTTCATGAAGCTGTCGTGGAGGTCGTGATAGTTCTCGAAGGTCCAGATGACATCGAATGTATTGAAGGCGGAGGGCGCCGGCTGCTGGGCGATCGGATCCGAGATGGCTTCCACATTCCCGTGTCCGGGTTCGGCGGCTAGCGCTTTTGCCACCGCGACGGGATCCGACTTGAAGCCCGCGATCTCAGCGGGAACGTAGGCATATACCTTGCCCTTGCTGCCCACGACCGGCGAGAACAGCCGGGTCCAGTAGCCAGCGCCCGGCCATACGTCCATGACGACATCGCCGGGTTTCACCCGGGAGAACGCAACCAGGTCCGCAGGGCGACGCACGGCATCCTGCTGGGTGTCCTTCTCGGGCCGATGGGTATCGGCGATGGCGGCGGCGATGGAAGGGGCGGTGGCAGGCGGTGGCGTCTTCGCGACAGCGGCTACCGAGAGCAAGGCGGCGGCGGTCGCCGCGACGTAAAAGGCTGATTTCATACCTGGGCTTCCTGTTGGGTCAGTGGAATCAGGGTTGGAGCGATGCCGAGGTTAGTCCTTTCGCGGAAGCGCCGCAGCCATCGCCCCAACCGTCATGGTGCGCTCAGGTAGACCGGCCTGCATCATGAAAAATTACACCGAGGGTGTGCCGGTGCCCTGCCCGCAAGCGACTGACACCGTGGCGCAGTTTGACCTGGTAGTCACCGCGGACACCGCGCACGGGGCGACTGTTGACCGCGAAGAGAACGGCGTCGCCTTTCCGTAGTGGCACGACGGCCACCCGGGTCTGCATCCGGGGACGTTGTTCGGTAAGGACGAACTCTCCGCCGTCGAAATCGCGCCCGGGCTCGGAGAGCAGCACGGCCAGCTGCATCGGAAAGACGTGCTCCCCGTAGAGGTCCTGATGCAGGCAGTTGTAATCGTCGGGACCGTACTGCAACAACAGCGGCGTCGGACGCACCTGGCCGGCCTCGTGGCAGCGCTCGATGAAGGCGGCATGGTCGGATGGAAAGCGGACATCCTTGCCCACTCGCTCGTGCCAACGGTTCGCCAGGGGCGCGAGATGGGGATAGATCGACGTTCGCAGCGTTTCGACCAGGGGCGGCAAGGGATAGCTGAAATAGCGGTATTCCCCTCGGCCGAAACCGTGGCGAGCCATCACTACATGGCTGCGGAAACCCTGCCCGCCTCCGTACAGCCCGGAGATTCCGTCACATTGCCCCTCGTTCAGGAGCTTCGGCAGGACGGCCCAGCCCTGTGCGTCGAGTTCGGCAGAGACCGCGGTCCAGTCGATATCAAACATCATGAAAGCACTCCTCGTGAATACCGAGAAGGTCGCATCGATACCGCGGACGGACACTCCGATTCTTGCGCCTCGCTGGATCCGCAAGTTCCGGATAGTCCGCCTGCATGCGCTAGTCGATCATGGCGTACCCAATCGACAGCAATGGAGATGACCATGGCCAGCACACGCACCGAATCCGATCCACGTTGGGCAAGTGTCCTTGCACGAGATGCACGCGCCGACGATCAGTTCTGGTATTCCGTTTCGACCACGGGCATCTACTGCCGGCCCTCCTGCCGTTCCCGGCACGCCGACCCGAAACATGTTCAGCTACATGCAACCCTGGATGAAGCCAGGGCCACGGGTTTCCGGCCCTGCAAGCGCTGCCATCCGGATGGCGTCGTCGTCGAAGAGATCCGCTTCGCCGTCGGGGAGTCGACCCTGGGTACGATTCTTGTTGCCACAACCGGGAAAGGCGTCGTCTCCGTCCTTCTGGGGAATGACGTCGTCGAGCTGGCGCGCGACCTGCAGGAACRCTTTCCCACGGCACGCCTGTACAAGGCCGATCGCGACGAGAGGACATTCATGGCCAGGGTCGTCGCCTTTATCGAGGCACCGCGTAACGGGTTCGATCTCCCGCTGGACCTTCGCGGCACGGCCTTTCAGCGCATGGTCTGGGATGCTCTCCGCGAAATCCCGGCCGGCCAGGTCCTTTCGTACACCGACCTCGCAAAGCGCATCGGATCGCCCCAGGCCGTCCGCGCCGTCGCAAGCGCTTGCGCCGCCAATCACCTCGCGGTGGTCGTTCCCTGCCACCGGGTCGTCCGCAGGGACGGCCTGCTCTCCGGCTACGCATGGGGCGTGCAGCGCAAGCGAGCGCTGCTGGATCGCGAGGCCAGCTAGCGCTGGCCGTGCCGAATCTCAGATGTTGTCCACGGTCTTGCTGGCACCGACCACGAGGGCAGTGATCAGCAAGACCACGATCAGTCCGCTCGCGGGTACCGCAGCGGCGAGGTCGCCTACCCGTTGAAGCGGGAGGTGAAGGTCCGCAAACATCGTGAAGTTATCGGGTTTGATACCTATCACGACGGCCAGTGCGAGAACCGCCGAGCCAACGAGAATCCAGCCGCGGCGACGACGATGGCTACGGCGCACGGCCTGGCCCATGACCAGACGGATAAAGGCCTCGCCCTCCAGATGTCGATCATAGGCAAGCAGCTCTTCCAGCGGTGGCAGGCCGGTCATATGCATTCCTCCTCGGATCCTAACAGTCGTGCGAGCTTCTTCTTCGCGCGGTTGATGTGCGATTTGATGGTGCCCAACGGGGCCTGCGTGACCTCGGCAATCTCCGCGTGACTCATGCCTCCGGAAACGGACAAGGTCACCATCAGGCGCTCGTCGAGGCTCAGGTGCTTCATGAGTTGCTCCACGAGGATGTCTGACATGACGGTCGGCGCGGGCGATATCGCTTCGGGCATGCTGTCATGACCGACGAACTCGAGGCGCGAACGGTTGGCTACGTGACGGAGGAAGGTCCGGTAGGCGATGGTATGAAGCCAGGTCGATATCCCGGCCTCGCCCCGGAACGACACCAGGCTGGTGAACATCTTGAGGAAGGTCTCCTGTGCGATATCGTCGGCCAGGGCATGATCGCCGGCTGACAAACGCCTCAAGAACTGGCGAATGGGCGACTGGTACCGCCGTACCAGATCAGCAAACGCCCGCTGGTCTCCAGCAAGGAATCGGGAGATCAACTCGCTATCCGTCTTTGGCGTCAACACCGGTGCGGGCTCCTCAGAGGGAGCCTTGTCCTCGCTCCAGCTTCCACACCAGCAGGAAGCCAAGGCCCACGAAGATCGGGAACACCGCGACCGTGGTGAACTCCTGCACCATTCCCGTGATCGGGCCGGCGACTAAGGCCGCCACACCAATCGACATGATGATGATGCCGCGACGCATGTCGGTCTTGCGCGAGGACTTGTTGGTCGCCATTTGCGCGACCAGCTCCGAGGTCAACGGCGCCCCCTTCTCGATGGCGGTCCGTAGGGTCCGTTGCACCTCGAACTGGGTCCAGCTGTTCAGCACCGAAAAGGTGATGAACATGGCCGCGATGCTGAGGAAGCCGATGATGGGGATGTAGATACCGTCCATAAGTAATCCTGTCTCGTGGGTTGGCTGGAGTAGCCATGTACCCTTTAGAGACAGGCAAGCCACGATTTGGATGCACTCTCCGCAAAGGCATCCTTAGGTCCGTCCGTTGCCCAAGCCTAACCTTGCGCACCGACCTGCAAGGCGAACTCCTTGACAAAGGCCTTGTACGCGGCGTGAACCTTTTCGATATCCGGTGCTACTGCGGTCGTATCGAAGCTATCGTCCCAGGACGCCTGCCAGCCACTTCCGTACTGCCTGGCGAGTTTTGCCGAATCTGCCCGGATCTTGGCGGACACACCATGACCTCTGAAGGTCTTGAAGCAGAGTGCTATGTAAATATTATAGGTGTCGACCAGACCGCTTCCCGAGAACAACGGTCCATACAGGTGAATGAACTGGTCCAGTTTGCGCTTGTTATCCAGCACGCCGTTGGGCGTCATGCTCCGAAAGTTGCCGACCTTCATGAGGAAGCAATAAAGGTCGTTGGCGAGGGGCACGTATGCGGTGTAAAGCTCCAGCCGCTTCTTGACGAGCTCCTGGTTCACGGCTTTCTTTCGGTCGAACGCTATCGTCATCCATGAGCCAGCCACTGCACCGATGACGGCCAGGAGAGCTGATAACGACGGTATGACCCACCACGCGATGTCCGACGGTTTGTCGGCTTGTGAAAGGATCAGGTGGCAACGTTCCCACCAGAAAGGTTGGTAGTCCATGCCTATAACTCCCTGGAATCGCTGCTAGTAGGCGCGCCAATCACCATATGACGCAGTTCTTCGGGGAGCCTGCTCCCGAATTGTTGCGACAACCACTGCATGGCATCGCGGTGTGCCACCTGAAATAGCGCTGAGCTGAATCTGCCGCCCGTCTCAAGGACGGATATCCGCGAAGACGCGACGAGGCAGAAGGCGGCGAATACGAGCACACCCGTTGCGGTGGGCGAATCGGCCTCTATCGTGGACGTGGCGCAGCAATGTGCAACGAAGTCGGCGACCGATGCGCCTGCGCGCAGCCCGGCCAGACGCCCTACACCGACTGGTATCGGCAACTCCGCCAACGTACTGAATACGTCGCAAGAAACGGCATGGCTTTCGTCGCGATAACGCCGGTACCGATAAAGAATGTCCAAGTTGTAGAAAGGATCTCCGACCGTGCCTTCGATGACTAAATCATAAGTCGCCCATGCAAGGTCGGCAGACCTTTCTATCGGCGTATTTTCTCGCTCCGTCGCGTAAGAAGATCGCTTAGGGTCATTGAGCAGCCGAATGCCGCACGACGTGAGCAGTTCATGCATGGAGGGATCCATGACGAACGCGGACATGTCAATGCATCGCAGCATCCACATAAAGTGGTCCGTCGTCGCGATCCAGCGCGATTGGTCCTCGATCGGATCGTCGGGATATGGCATTCGCTCGATTAGCGAGATCCCAATTGACACGGCGGCGCGCGCTATGATCTGGTGACCGCGGTAATGCAGTTCGTCACTGAAAGGTGGCAGCGAAGGTCGACCTAGGTCACTTTCGCTCACCCCGAGAGCGAGCCAATCGGCAATCATGTGCGAAGCCACTCGCTGCCCCCAGTCTTCTTGTTCCTCCCCGGCGCCTTCATACTCATTCGGCCCCTCGGGCGGATTGGGTACCGTCTCTGGCGCTGGCGTCGCTCCACTAGCACCCCCACCGACATACACCTTCCGCACGAACTCAACGAGCTGATCGAGCGAATCGAAGCGCACCTCTCCGCTGTCGCCATACACGCCCGATTGCGCTCCCTGACTTATGGCGCCGAGCGAGAGCGCACGGCTGGACACTGGCACGGGACGGAAATGGGGCGCAGCCACGACCACGGCGTGCTCAACCTCCAGGTCTCCGATGTCCGCCTCGCCACTCTGGCGAAAACTGGCGAACGCAATTCCGCCATYGGCATCCAGTGCATCGATGGACCACCGCCTCCCTTCCTCTTGCATGGTCATGCCCTCACCCGCCCGTCTGTCGTCACGACACGATACGGAAGGTTGTTTGCCGCGGCGGACCTGGCAGCCTGTTCCCGGCGGTGGCGCCATATCAACTCAGCGAGAGTGGGTGTCAGTCCCTGCCTTTGCCGCTCGGCGATATGCATCTCCAGCGTGGCATCGGCAGAAGAAACGCGAATTTCCTCGATGCTCGAGACATCGAATGTCTCAAGCCTCACGACTTCGAAGTACTCCTCGTCATGCAGCAACGATGCGGCGATACGGCCAACTGTCAGCAACCGGTCGTCGATCGAAGGATCACGTATGACCTTGCAAACCAGCATGGACGCCACGTCAAGCCGGGTGCCCATCATGCGTTGGATCAGCGTGCCGACCTGGGCACCCTGGCTGATCATGTCTGCCATGGGAGACCGGGTGAGGTCATACGAGTTTCGGGAGAGGACCACCGTGTCGGCGGAGAACTCCGACGATTTCAGAACGATACACACGTCGCCGTAATAGCGCATGCCCACGCCGTTGAGTTCGACGGCGCCGTAATGGATATCCTCATGCGAGACCGGAGGCACCAGGGCAGACGCGATGGCTATGTCGACCCCGAGCCGACGCGGCGATACCTGCGAAGGGTTTCCAATCGTTCGCCGAGTTCCGCGGTGATAGCAGTTCACGTATCCGGACGCGAGAATCTGTGGAAGATGGGCGCTGGACACGTTGTATACGACACGGACACCGTCGCCCTCCCGTGCGGTACCGCTATCGATGCCGACACCATCGATCGCACGCGTGATCATGGACGCATTCGCCCCACGATAGTCGCCCCCTTTGCGTTGGCGAGCAATACGCTGGTTGGCTTCGTTGCCCCAATTCAATCGAACCATGGTCTACATCCCCTGTAGCGGCATTCGCCGACCGCGAAACGCTAACACTCGATGGCGCTCCGTTGCCACCCTGGACCTGATGACGGTTTGACGGCGCCTCCTTAAGTAGTTCTACGCACGCCCCCTCATGCATTTTCCCGACGCGACGCCCGCCCCTGCATGCGTAGATAGGCATGACGCTCACCATGCTGGGACGCGAGTCACCCGGAGGTCACCGATGAAAGCTCGCCACGCAGGCTCGACCCGATCGCTTCACGCGCTCTGCCGGATGGCGGGCGTTATCGGGGCCCTTGCGATAACGCCCCTGGCATTCGCCCAAGCCGCACCCCCATCCAGCGAGGCGAACGAAGCGAACAATCCGCTGACGCCCAAGATAACGGTCAGTTTCCAAGACCAATGGGCGCCGCAGCTCTACGACAGCAACGATTACACCAACGCCTTCCTGTTCCGCGGCGTCATCCCGAATGCGGCTTTTGGCACACCGCAACTCTTTCGCTACACGCTGCCTGTCGCGACTGCTCCCACACAGACAGGAACGACCACGTCGATCGGCGACCTGAACCTGATCGACCTGTTTCCCTTCAAGGTCGGTAACACCGAGGTGGCGATAGGGCCCCAGATCACAGCACCGACGGCAAGCAAGGACGAAACCGGCACCGGCAAATGGCAGGGTGGTCTGGCGGCGATCGTCATCGCGCCGCAGAAATGGGGTCTGCTGGGAACGCTGGTGACATGGCAGCAATCGTTCGCAGGGTCCAACCGACGCCTCGACCAGAACAGTCTCGCTTTCCAACCCC
>NZ_JBFUIT010000142.1:0-9443 GCF_056401735.1 Luteibacter sp. P4_D7_3 | reverse complement strand
CTGGTGGGAGAGGACGCTCTTCCACCAGGCTACCGCTTCAGCGGCGTCCTTCTGTCGGCGGGGGTCACCCTCCCCAACGGCGCGGACCCTCTGTGGGAGCCGCTTCAGCGGCGATAGGACCCGCCTCAGTGCTACCCTATGCGCATGCTCAACAACGACACCCTACGCAGCATCCGCTACATGCTCGACCTCGGTGAGGTCCATGTGGTCGAGATCCTCAAGCTCACCGGCTTCGAAGCCAGCCGTGAATCCGTCGACCCCTGGTTGCTCAAGGAAGACGAACCCGGCTTCGTCGAGATGCCCGACCTGGCCATGGCCCATTTTCTCGACGGCCTGATCCTGCAGCGTCGCGGCCGCGACGAAAGCCAGCCGTCACGCCCCGTCGAAGCACGCATCAACAACAACGTGGTGCTGAAGAAGCTACGCGTCGCCTTCGAGCTGAAGGAAGACGACATCCTCGAGCTCATGGCTGCCGCCAGCTTCAAGGTGACCCGTGGCGAGATCAACGCCCTCTTCCGCCAGCCCAAGCACAGCAACTTCCGCCTCTGCGGCGACCAGTTCCTGCGTAATTTCCTCAAGGGCCTGACCAAGCGCCTGCGCGGCTGAAACCGCGCGCTTTACGGAGCGCGAGGCTTCCAGACGATCTGCCGGATGATCAGCGCGACGACCAGCACGGCGACGAACGCGCCGTAGCCCCACAACGCAGGGACGACCTGCTGCCAGATGGCACCGCTCTTCGGACCGAACTTGTCGGCAGCCGGTATGACCACGGCATCGAAGGACGTCATCGCCGCCTGCACCGCCGCGGCGACTGCCGCGACCAGGGCCAGCACGTCGAACGATCGACGCCTGACATTCTTCAGCAAGGCTTTCGGGTAAGCCCAGTAAGCCCAACCCAACACGATCAGCCAGGGCGCCAGCAGCATGAGGGCCAGATAGCGCATGGTCAGTCCTGTGCCGCGGCGAGGGCGTCCAGGGCAGTCCGCAGTCGAAGGACCGCCGCGGCACGCGCGACTTCGTCCGGATATGACGCGCCATTGGCGACCACCTCGCCGTTGACCAGCAAGGCCACATGGTCGCCTTGCGATTCGATCACCGCCTTCGTCCCACCCACCGTCGACAACGTCTGGCGCAGCACGCCTGCCGCCTTGGGATCGGCAAAGGACGTCGACAGCAGTAGCTCTTCGCCATCGGTGCCAAACAGGCGGAAGCGGAAACTGCCGTCGTCGTCGCGGAAGCTGGCGAAACGCGGTGGCTTGACCTTGGTCGCCGCCTTCGTGGCGACAGGCTCGACGCTCGGAGCGCTGCGACGGCGCGCGCTGCGCAGGCCTACGGCGTCGCGTAGCGTCTCGACCAGGGGGCCGGCAATCGCACGCGCCTTGGCCGCGCCGGCAAGCAGGATGTCTTCCATGTCGTCCGGCCGGGACATCAGTGCCTCGTAGCGCTCGCGCATCGGCGCGACATCGGCCTCGACACGCTCGAACAGCACCTGCTTCGCTTCGCCCCAGCCAATGCCACGGTGCAGCGCATCGGCAAAGGCCGAGGTTTCAGCCGGCGTGGCGAAGGCCTTGAAGATGGTGAACAGCGCGGAGTCGTCGGTGTCCTTCGGCTCGCCCGGCGCACGCGAATCGGTCACGATCTTCATGATGGCGTCGCGCAGACCCTTCGAACCACCCTCGAAAAGCGGCACGGTGTTGTCGTAGCTCTTGGACATCTTCCGGCCATCGAGGCCGGGCAAGGTGGCGACCTGCTCTTCGATCTGCGCCTCGGGCATGACGAAGAATTCGCGCCCGAAGGTATGGTTGAAGCGCTGCGCGATGTCGCGGGCCATTTCAATGTGCTGGATCTGATCGCGTCCCACCGGCACCTTGTTCGCGTTGAACGCGAGGATGTCGGCTGCCATCAGGACCGGATACATGTAGAGGCCGGCGGTCACACCCGCGTCGGCGTCTTCCTGGGCTTCGACGTTCCTGTCCACGGCGGCCTTGTAGGCATGCGCGCGGTTGAGCATGCCCTTCGAGGTGACGCAGGTCAGCAGCCACATCAGTTCAGGCACCTCGGGGATGTCCGACTGCCGATAGAACGTTGCCACGTCCGGATCCAGGCCGGCTGCCAGCCAGGTGGCTGCGATCTTGAAACGCGATGCCTCGATACGATCCGGGTCGTCGCTCTTGATCAGGGCGTGGTAGTCGGCCATGAAATAGAACGCGTCGACGTTCGGGTCCTTGCTGGCCAGAACAGCCGGCCTGACGGCGCCGACATAGTTGCCGAGATGCGGCGTGCCAGTGGTGGTGATACCGGTGAGGACGCGGGTGTGCATGGGGACCTTGGGGGCGGCAGACGATAACCCTTTGAGTTTAGCCCGGGTCGTGGCCCAGGGGCGAGCGACACCCGAAAAACGACTTTCTAAGGGTCGATTCGGCAAGCCAGTCCCACCTCGTTGAAAGAGCAGGCATTGGCCGAAAGCGACGCAAAGCAAGCCTCTTTCCATCCGTTTCCAGAAGGAAGACGATGTTCGCAAGGATCTCGCGGCACATAGACAACCACGGATAGGGAGCAGTCATGTCTAAGGATCATTCCACGTATTCCGGCGAGCTCAAGGCAGGAATACGCGCAGGCGGTGGCTACCTGATCGGATTAACGACCGAGCAAGGCGTCGTCTACGCCAACATCGTTGCCCCGAAGCAGTATGAGTTAACCGGCCTTCTCATCGACGGTGCGGCCACCTCCGATCCGGGAAATCTTCTTCGCAGCGCTTTGAGTCGAACCGACAGCCGGGGAAACACCGAGATCATCGCCCCGCAAAGTGCGGTCGCACGTCAGGTTCTCGCGCTGGATATCGATGGGTACAGCGACTGGGCGATTCCGGCAGTGGATGTTCAGGAGATGATCGTACGGTACTTCATGCCAAAGCCCCATGCGAGCCGCGAAGACAATGCATACATAGTCACATCGGGCCAGAACGGTTCGAGCCTGCCCAATGGATTTCCCTATCTCGACCAGCAGCCTGGCATCACCTCGGTAGAGGCTTTCGTCGAGTAYGGCAACGAAGCCTTTCAGCTGGAAACGTTTTACACCACCTCCACCGCGTTCCAACCTGGCGCGCAAGATGTAACTGCGTATTACTGGGGCTTCGATACGGCAACGGTCATGGATTTGGAACCGATCAACCATTGTCCCGTTCGACCCGTCAGACGCATGCCCTACAAAGCATGACCGGCCGGCGAGTGCCGAGACCCATCCATTGAGCAACTGCCCTGACAGGGAGTCATTATGAGCAAGCACGCTCCAAGCGCCTCACCTTGGGAGGTTCCGCTTCTCTCTTTTGCCATCGAGGAATACTACGATCTGGGAACCGAGATCTTCTACGCGGCCGATATTCGTGGGCTAGCCCAATGGGAGCCCTTTGTAGTGACAACCCCGCCGTTCCGCGCGGAGGACGAAGGTCGGCACGTGCACATATCTGCCGCCAATTATTCTTCGCCTCCACAAATTGTCAAAGCTGGCGAAGTGCTTCGCTGCGACGTTCCGTGGGGCTACCTGGGAGGTGTTGTGCCCGGAACCTCTGAGCTCAAGCTGTTTAGTTACTCTTCGCCACCCCCAGACGTCGTGACTTCGAGATTTCTCTACGTTCTCATCTTCAACGGCCCGATTACGCCTCCCGACGAAAACATCCGTGCGCTGGCCAAGAGCGCGACCGACCAGATGCGAGAAACACTGAAGCCAAGCTCGCAACGCCGATTGTCCGACACTGTTCGGCAGGGGGATCGCCATGAATAATCCGATTCAATCTCGAGCTGAGGGTGAGCCGGCCATCGGAACGCCCATGGAAGGTGGTTTTTACTTCGGGCTTACGCAGGAGAAAGGCGTTCTGTATCGGAACATCGTCGCGCCAAAAAGATACGAGATCTTCGGCGGCATCACTGATCCGGGCGTACCGGACGCTTCGAACCCACTACGTACGGCACTCAGCCGCACCGATAGCCGAAGCAATACCGAGGCTCTTCGGTTACACAGCCATGTTGCCCGACTGATTCTTGAGGCAGGCTTCGAGAACCACTCCGACTGGGGTATTCCCGCCGTCGATGTTCACGAACTGCTCGTGCGCAACTTCACGATGCTTCCGCCTTCTCGCGTCAGTACCTATGTGGTCACATCGGGCGAGAACGGTTCGAGCGTGCCACCGGGCTTTCCCTATCTATCGAACGAACCGGCGGTCACGTCGAGCGAGGCCTTCACCGAGCTCGGCCACGAAGTATTTGGGGCCTACAAATTCTACCTGACGTCCACACCCTGGAATCCCGATGCGACATACCCATCCATATACACATCGGTGTTCTCCGATAGCTCGATTCGCGAACTGGAGGTGAACAATAACGGCGCGGTGCGACCGGTACGACGTGTGCCGATCGAGGGGTAGGACCTCACCGCATCAACGTCGACTTTCCGAACAACGACTCGACGAGATCCACCGCCAGTTTCGCCGTCTGGTTCCGCTTGTCGAACGCCGGATTCAGCTCGACGATATCCAGCGAGCCCACTCGCCCGGTATCGGCGATCATTTCCATGCAGAGCTGGGCTTCGCGATAGCCGGGACCGCCACGAACGGTGGTGCCGACGCCCGGGGCGATGCTCGGGTCGAGGAAGTCGACGTCGAAGCTCACGTGCAGGTGGGTGTCCTGGTCGACGCCAGCCAGCGCTTCTTCCATCGCTGCCTTGAGACCAATCTCGTCGATATAACGCATGTCGTAGATGTCGATGCCGACCTCGTGGACGAAGCGCTTCTCACCCTCGTCCACCGAGCGGATGCCGATCTGGCGGAAAACATCGGGTGTCGTCGCCGGCACGGTGCCGCCGATGTGAGTGAGTTCGTCCGGGCCGTAACCGCAGAGGCAGGCCACCGGCATGCCGTGGATATTGCCCGACGGCGTGATCTGGCTGGTATTGAAGTCCGCGTGGGCGTCCAGCCACAGTACGCGAAGGTTCTTGCCCGCATCGCGGCAGTAGCGCGAGACCGCGGAGATCGAGCCAATGGCAAGGCAATGATCGCCGCCCAGCATGATCGGCAGGTTCCCGGCAATCAGTTCGGCGTGGACCGCTTCGTGCACGGCGGTATTCCACGCCACGGCTTCGCCCAGGTGACGATAGCCATCGATCGGCGGCAGCCATGGGTTGAGCGGGCCGGAGACATTGCCACGGTCGACCACATGCAGTCCGCGCCGGGCCAGGCGCTCGCCCAGGCGCGCCACGCGCAATGCTTCAGGACCCATGGAACTGCCGCGGTGGCCTGCGCCGATATCGGTGGGGACGCCGATCAGGGCGACGGAACGTGTAGTTGGGCTCATTCCGCAAGTTTACACCGGCCTTCAAAACACCCACGTTGCACCGCGTCAGGCGGTGAATTGGGGCAGGATAGGCCGGTATTTTCACCGGCACGCTGAGAATGATCCGACTGGATGACCTGCAAGTCTTCGTGCAGACGGCCGACGCCGGCAGCTTCTCCGCCGCCGCCAGGCTGATCGACACCACGCCAGCCATGGCCAGCAACGCCGTCCAGCGGCTCGAGCGTGAGCTCGGCGCCCGCCTGTTCGTCCGGTCCACCCGTAGCATGCGGCTCTCGGACGACGGCGAGCGTTACCTGCCCCACGCCCGCGCCATGCTGGCTTCCCTTATGGGCGGTAGCCAGGCCCTGGCCGAAGGACGGGGCGAGATTGCCGGACCGCTTCGCCTGTCCCTGCCTTCCGATCTGGGGCGCAACGTGCTCGTGCCCTGGCTGGACGAATTCCAGACACGGCATCCGGGCATCTCCCTCCAGCTGTGGATCAGTGACCGTGCCGCCGACCTGCTCCGCCACCCCATCGATGCGGCAATCCGCTACGGCGCACTGGATGATTCCGGCCTCGTCGCCCAGCCCCTCGCGCCGGATAACCGGCGTGTGCTGTGCGCCTCACCGGAATACCTCGTGCGGCATGGCTCGCCGGCACATCCGGACGATCTGCACAGCCACAACTGCCTGTGCTTTCTGTGGGGTGAGCAGATCCACGACCGCTGGACCTTCGACCTGCCCCGCGGCCCACACACGGTAAGCGTCAGCGGCAACCGCATCAGCGACGATGCCGATGTGGTCCGCCGCTGGGGCCTGGCCGGCCACGGGGTGATCTACAAATCGCGGCTGGACGTGGTGGCCGACATCGCCGCCGGCCGGCTGATCGAGCTGTTGCCGGGCCTGGGCCAGCGGGCGCCCGTGAATATGGTCAGCGCGCACCGCGCCCAGCTCACGCCCGCCGTGCAACACCTGAGGGATTTCCTACGCGAAAAGCTGGCTGCACTGGCGCCTTAACGGGCGAATGGCCGATATCACGGCAAGCCACCATTTGGCGTAGAATATCGCTCAAATGGAGAACGCCATGATCACCTATATCGCCGATGCCGACCCCATGCCCTATGTCATCCGGGAAACCGTGTTCACCCGAATGGGCCGCCTGCTCGACCTCAAGCTCGAATCGGATGCCGATGCCGTTCGCCTGGTCAACAAAGGCATCACCGTCCACGCCTATAAGCACGTCGCCGAGAAGCTGCGTTTCCCGGGCAATCTGGTCGCCCCCGAAAGCACCGTCCGGCGGCGTCTCACCGAGGGCCGCTTCAGCGAGGTCGAGTCGGAGCGGGTGGTACGCGTGGCGCGCGTCTTCGCCGAGGCGGTCGAGCTCTTCGGTGACGAGGACATGGCGCTGACCTGGTTCACGACGCCTGCCGACTACCTCGAGGGCGACGAGCCTGTCACGCCGATGACGCTCGCCGCGACCGACAACGGCGCCCGCCTGATCGAATCGCGCATCCTGCGCACCGCTCACGGCATGTTCTGATGCGGCTCTGGCGTATTTCGTCCTACCCCGGCCTGAGCGGGGTGGGCGGCTACCATGCGGACGGTCGCTGGCATACGCGCGGCAAACCCGTCCTCTATGCGTCCGAGCACCCCGCGCTGGCGATGGTGGAGGCGATGGCACATATGCGCCTCGGGGTCACGGCCATACCGCTGACACTGAAGTTGATCGCCATCGATGTGGCCGACGCCGTGACTATTGCGCCGACGCCCGAGCTTCCTACGGGCTGGCAGGCCAACGAACCCACGAGCCAGGCCATCGGCGATGCCTGGATCGCGCGCGCCGAGACGCTCCTCCTGCGCTTACCGTCGGCCATCCTCGCGCACTCGACCAACTACCTGATCAATCCGGCGCATCCGGACGCAGCGACACAACTGAGCGAGGTCGAAGCCGAACCGTTCTGGTTCGACCGTCGCTACCTTCGTTGACGCGTTCTATCGCGGTTACTCAGAACCGAAGCGCCTGGCAGAACTCGTCCGTGCGAAGAATGCTGTTGTGACCGGCAGCGATGTGATCCCAGCGGACCGGCGGCTGCGGCAGCAAGCGGACAAGCGCCTCGGTGCGCGCCGAGCCGATCACCTGGTCATTGGTGGCCTGCAGCACGTACACGGGCACAGCGCCAAGGCGAGCAGCTGCCGGACCGCTCTCATAGTGATCGCGCAGCAACCAGCCCAGCGGTATGCCGAAGGTCTCGCTGCCCACGTTGGTGATGCTGTCGTAGGGCGTGACGAGCACGAGTCGTTGCGGATGCTTCTCGGCGGCAACCTGTGTCGCGATACCGCTGCCTAGACTGATGCCGACAATGGCGACGTGGGCATGCTTCTTTGCTGCCTCGTCGACGAGGGCGATACCGTCGCCGACCAGGTCGCGCTCCCGCGGGGTACCCGCCTGCCCCTCGTAGCCGCGGTAGGGCAAGAGATAAATCGCGCGACCGGAGCACTGGCCCAGGCGCGATGCGAAGCGCGACAGGCTCATGCCGTTGCCACCGAAGACGACCAGCGCGTCGCTCGCTTCCGGATGCAGCACCCAGCCGCGAAGCATCAGGTCAGGACGCGCGACCGTGAGATCGCCGAAGGTCTCGGTGGCTTCAGCCCCCGGATAAAGCAGGCGGTCCTGCATCAGGTAGAGGAAAACGAACGGCGCCAYGATGAGGACAATGACGATCGCGACGATCCATCGGACGAGCTTCATGGTTGTCCTTTATTCGCCTGGGCCCGGGGACGCCTTCCAACAAAAAGCCGGCGTAAGCCGGCTTTTTTGTATCACATCAAACTGGTGCCGACACCCGGATTCGAACTGGGGACCTACCGCTTACAAGGCGGTTGCTCTACCAACTGAGCTATGCCGGCGAAGGCGGGGAGTTTATCAGAAGCAGCCGGTCGGTTTGGCGGTCGCGCCGGGGCTGCGGATGCCCCGGCGAATATCGGCATTGGCGTCATCGGGCACGACCACGTCCAGCCACCAGACGGGCGTGACTTCGGTCCGTTCGCTCATGCGCGCCGGGAAGCCTGCGGCGATGACTTCGTCGCGGCGCTTCTTTGCATTCGCGGGGTCGTGGAACAGACCGAGGGCCACGGAGTTCTGCAGCTCGCCGGTGGCGGTGACCACGAAATAATCCTTGATGCCCTTGGCCTCGAGCCGGCGCGCTTGCGCCAGCGCCAGATCCCGCGTGGCCTGCGCCGGAAGGAAGACACGCCAGCCATGGGACTCGCTGGTCTGCTCCTGACGCTGACGGCTGCGTACCGTGCGCGGTGCGATCGCGGTACGCGTGCTGCGCAGGTCCACCTGATTGGTGAAGGGGCCGATGGCGAGGCAACGGTAGCTGCGCTTGGCGCTGGTCGCGACGCTTGCGGTGGACGCCGCGGCGAGGAGGTCGGGACTTGCCGTGGCCTCTGCGGGTTCCTTCTTTCCCGGTTCGCGCGTCGCCGGCTTTGCCGCCGAGGCAGCCGGGGCGACAGCGGGCGCGGCGGCCACGACGGGAGCCGCCGTCGACGCCTGCGCGGGTGGCGCGACCGTCACAGTCGAGGCGGGTGCAGGAAGTTCAGCAAGCAGCTTGAGCGTGGGCACACCCTTGTCGGCCGGATCCACCGCATGCGTGCCCGATTCGCCAAGCAGCAGCCAGGCGGCTACCGCGATGTTGAGGGCGATCAGCAGAACGAACATCAGACGCAGAAGCATGGCGGCCTTGGGTTTCCGGTGAGGCCAGCGCGCGTTCCCCTGTAAGAACCGGTGGCGTCGCGATTCTAGGCGAAATGATCCGCTTGAGTGTGCGCTTTGGCCCAGACGGCCAACCCGCGCAGGACCGTATCGGGCACGAGCATCACCTCACGCTGGAGCAGGGGCGCCAGCACGGTGGCGTCACCGCCGCCCAGGGTGACGGTGGGCGCACCACCGAGCAGCGCAGCCGAGCGGTCGGCAAAGCGGTCGACCAGGGCCGCGCAGGCTTGCCAGCATCCTGACGCCAGACCGTCGGCCGTGTTGTCCGCCAGGTCGCGAACGGCACCCGGCTGGCCTGGCCGCACCTGCACGGTCGCACCGAGCACGGACTGCTGCATGAGCAAC
>NZ_JBFUIT010000141.1:0-9469 GCF_056401735.1 Luteibacter sp. P4_D7_3 | reverse complement strand
GTGATACCGCGACGACGCAGCTCGTCATTGGGTACGTTGAGCTGCCCGGCCATGGCGTCGCTGTCGACACGTAGCGAAAGGTCCTGCAGACCCGGACGCGCAACGATGTGCATGTTGGAAAAATGCTGGCCGAAGACTTCGCCATCGTCGGTGACGAGATCCAGTCCGCTAAGGCCCGGACCACTGCCGCCGCTGGCAGACATGCCGACCACGTATTGCACCCATCCGGAAACGTCGAGTTTCGACGCGTGTCCGCCGATGAGGTAGCCCTGCGCCGGCATAGCCGTGGGAACGGCCGCACCCAGATTGAAGGCGGCGGCGATCGGCACTTTGTCGGTAGGCAGGCGGAGGCGTCCGCGTACGACATCACCCAGGGCGAGGTCGAGTCGCGCACCATCGACAGGCAAGCCAACGCGCAGCGACAACGGCTCGGCAAGAGGCGCCGGCTTCTTGACCGGCGTGGGCAGCAGAAGCTCCACGCCACGCAGATCCGAATCGACCGTCAACGCCTGCGCCGTCGTGTCACCCTGCCCCGTTCGGGACAGTACATAGCCGAGGCGGAAGTTGCCGCGACCTTTCGCGGTATCGCCGATCCACTTCAGATTCTCGTAGTCGGCGACCAACTCGCTCACGGCGAACGCGCCGGTAACGGACGCATCGATGATCTTCGCCGGGTCGCCGGTCGCGCCGCCGATGGCCAGATCGAGATCGGCCGGCTGGCCATGGAAGGAGGTCTTCAGGTCGGTGGCCTTGAAGCCCTTCGCGTCGAAGCTCATCGGCCCGGTGATTTTGTCCAGGCGCAACTTCCACTCGTTAGCGACGAGGTCGGCGTCCTTCAGCGTGGCCTTGCCGTCCAGCGTCACGTCGTGCGCGTTGCCCAATGGCAGCAGCATGTTGAAGCCGAACTCACCCGTGCCACCCAGTTTCAGCTTGTCGATGGACTCGCGACTGTTGCTGGCAATGGGGCTGTTCTTGATGAAGTCCAGATAGCTGCCTCCGGTCCCCGCGCCACTCACTTTCAGGTCGAGGATGCCATTGGCGAAGTCGGGAATGGCGGCGGTCGCCGAGCTGACCGCATTGCCGAGCGAGTGGCCTTCGGTCGCCTCGACATACATGCCATTGTCGATGAAGGTGGCTACGGCCGAGAGGCCTTCGGCGCGCGGCCAGCCCGTGCCGTAGTCGAGCACGGTGTCGTCGATGACGGCACGACCTTCGAAGCGGCCTTCCTGGTTGCGGAACGGCCAGTCGCGGAGGTTGCCACGCACCACCGCCGAACCGCTTTCGATGTGTCCGGAGACAAGGCCGCGGTTGAGCCAGTTCTGCGAACCTTCCGACATGGTATGAGGCCAGAACAGCTTGGCCGCCGGCACGTCGCCCGGTCCGAGGGCGACGTACATATCCATGAAGGGACCGGTGTCGGCGCCGGGAACGACGAACTCGCCGCGTGCCTGGCCGCCGAAACCTTCGCCCTGGAAATCCAGCGGATCGACGCCGATGTGCCAGTCGTCGCCGTCCTTGTAGGCAGCCATGTCGCCGCCGAGCATGGACATCACGAAGGGCTTGCGGAACACGCCGGTGAAATCGAGCGTCGTAGCCTGCCTGGGCAGGCTGAGCGCCAGCGCCTGGTCGTCGCCGTATACCTCGCCATCGAGCCTGGACACGCCCGGCAGCTTGCCGATCGCGTCGATACCCAGGCCGACGAAGGTTGCATGGACGAAGCGGAGACCGTCGACGGAATCCCAATCGGCATGGACATCGCCGAGGCGGCCGCGTGGTCGTCCGGCCGAGAGCCAGCGAGCGAGTGCCGGGGACACCTGCGGCGCGAGCCCGGCCCAGGGCAGCAGCGGCCCGAGCTCGATCTTTCGCGCGACGACCGTGCCGTTACTGCGATCGCCCTGCGTATGCGTCACGAGGGCGAGATCGCCACCGTCGGCGCCTGCCCAATCGACGCGTTGGCCATCGGCAGTGCGATGCATGTCGACAATGCCATGCAGGCCCGGCGTACTTACCGTGCGCGCCGGACCACGTACCGCGAGCTCATCGAAATCGACGCGCGACGTGGCGCGCACGACGTGTCCGTCGCGCCAGTCGAGCCATGATTCGAAACCACCCTTGCCACCGGCCAACGCATAGCCTCCGGCATTGAAATCCGCCGTCAGTGCGGCCAGGTCCAGGTCGGCGCCCTTGACGTAGACGCGACCATTGGAGCCGTCGGCAGCGAAGCGCCCCGCCGCGGTCAACAGGCCACTGACGTTTTCGCGGCGCAAGCTGCCACCGACACGAACCGCCTGCCCCTGAAGGCTGATGCGCAGCTGGTCGGCAATGAGTCCGTAGCTGCGGTGAGTGGTGTCGTCGGCGATTTCAAGGCGGAGGTTGCTGAGCCAGAGGTCCGCGGAGAGGTTGCCGAAGGAAACTTTCTGCGTACCGCCACCGGCGCCAAAGCCATCGACACTCCAGCGGCCATCGACGGCACGATGCAGGCCCATGCGCATGTCGCGCAGGCGCAGGTTGAGCAGGTGCCGCGACGGCAGCACGAAGGCACCGAAGTCGAGCTTTACCGCCGCCTGCGGCAGACGCAGCGCATCACCGCCTTCGGTCGGGGCAATGGTCACATCGCGCATCACGAACAGCGGGCCCGACGGCCGCCAGAAACCTTCGAGCGAGCCGAAGCGCACCGGCTTGCCCAGCTTCTTGCTGAGCAGTGCGGCGACACGGTCGGGATAGTGCGCGGCCAGCGGCAACAACAGCTGGCCGACCGCCATCACCAGGGCAAGCGCCACCAGCACACTTGCGACCAGACCCAGAAGGAAGAACCGCAGGCGTCGTGCGCGATGGCGCCAGCCGGGACTCACCGGCCCACGTTCCGGCAGGCGCCGGCGTCAGAGAAGCACGACATCGAACTGTTCCTGCGAGTAATGCTCTTCCGCCTGGAAGCGGATGCTCTTGGCGATGAACTCCTCGAGTTCGGCCACGGCAGCGGACTCTTCCTCGAGAATGCGACCGACGACTTTCGGGCTCGCCATGACCAGCAATTTCTGCGCATTGAACTGGCGCACGGCGCGGGTGATTTCGCGGAATATCTCGTAGATCACCGTTTCCGCGGTTTTCAGTGCACCGCGACCGCTGCACGCCGGGCACGGCTCGCAGAGCTGGCGTTCGAGGCTTTCGGTAGTGCGCTTGCGGGTCATCTCGACCAGCCCCAGTGCCGACATTGGATACACCGTGGTCTTGGCGTGGTCCTTCTGCAGGCCCTTCTCGAGCATGCGCAACACCTGCCGCTTGTGCTCGTCGTCCACCATGTCGATGAAATCGATGATGATGATGCCGCCCAGGTTGCGCAGCCGTAACTGGCGCGCCGCGGCCTGCGCCGCCTCGAGATTCGTGCGGTAAACGGTTTCTTCGAGATTGCGGCTGCCGAGGTAGCCACCCGTGTTCACATCGACGGTCGTCATCGCTTCGGTCTGGTCAACGATGAGGTAACCGCCGGACTTCAGCGGCACCTCCTTGCGCAGGGCGCGCTGGATTTCGTCCTCCACGCCGTAGAGATCGAAGATCGGACGCTCGCCCGCATAATGTTCGATACGGTCGGACAGCACCGGCATGAACTTCTGCACGAATTTGACGGTTTTCTCGTAGGTTTCGCGTGAATCGACACGCACCTTCTCGATGCCGTCGTTGAGCGAATCGCGTAGCGAACGCAGCGGCAACGAGAGTTCCTCGTAAACGCGCTCGCCCATCTTCGCCTTCTGGATGTTCTCCTGGACCACGCGCCAGACCTTGCTCAGGTAGGTCACGTCGAACGCGAGCGATTCCTCGGACTGCCCTTCCGCGTTGGTACGAACGATGTAACCCAGCGGGTTCTCGCCGATCAGCGGCGTAATGATGTCTTTCAGTCGCTGCCGCTCGGACTCTTCCTCGATCCGCACGGAAACGCCCAGCGTGCGCGAATGCGGCAGCAGCACGAGATAGCGGGAGGGAATGGAGAGGTGCGTGGACAGACGCGCACCCTTGCTGCCGATCGGATCCTTGACGACCTGGACCACGATTTCCTGGCCTTCGTGGACGAGTTCGCTGATCGGCGGCACGGGACCGTGACCGTTCGACTTGCCATCGACAGGCGCATCGGTCGGCGGAAGTGGCGCCCGGACGATATCGGAAGCATGCAGGAATGCGGCGCGATCGAGACCGATCTCGACGAACACCGCCTGCATGCCGGGCATGACGCGCTGCACGCGACCCTTGTACACATTGCCGACGTAGCCGCGCTTCGATGCGCGCTCGACGTGGACCTCCTGCAGCATGCCATTTTCGACAACGGCCACCCGCGTCTCACGCGGTGTGACATTGATCAGGATTTCCTCGCTCACACCAGCCCCTATCCTTAAGTCATCGCGCTTTATAGCCCGCGCGCCGACAACATGTCACTGACTCCTGAGGAGTCGGGAAGTTTCGTGGAGCGGCAGGCCCATGACGCCCGAATAGCTGCCGGAAAGGTGTTCGATGAAGGCCGCCGCGCGACCCTGGATGGCGTAGGCCCCAGCTTTACCGAAGCATTCGCCGCTGGCTACATAGTCGTCGATCTGGGCCGCGCCGAGTGGGGCGAATCGCACGATGGACACCGAAAGTGCATCGCGCTCGCCTTTTTCGTCGATCAGCCAGACCGCCGAGACCACCTGGTGCTCGCGGCCGGACAGGCGGTGCAGCATCGATGCCGCGTCGGCCGCGTCGCGCGGTTTGCCGAAAACCTCATCGCCCAGTATYACCTCGGTGTCCGCACCGATCACGCGGACTCCCGCTTCGGCCGAGACCAGGGCGTAGCCCGCGCGGGCCTTGTCCAGGGCTACCCGGGCAACGTACGCCTCGGGCGCTTCGCCGGGCCGCCGGATCTCTTCCACATCGACGTCGAGCACGCGCGGCGCTTCACCGATCTGGCCAAGGAGTTCCCGCCGGCGCGGCGATTGCGAAGCCAGGTAAAGCACGGCGTGTCCTTCAGGCGCGATGGTAGGGATGACCGGCCACCAGGGTGGTAGCGCGATACAACTGCTCGGCGAGCACGAGACGCACGAGCATGTGTGGCAGGGTCAGCGGCCCCAGCGACCAGCGCTGGTCGGCGCGGGCGAGGACATCGGGCGCGTGACCATCCGGTCCACCGATGAGGAACGCGACATCGCGACCGCCCATCCGCCACTGTTCGAGCTGCTGGCCCAGGTCTTCGCTGGACCATGTCTTGCCGCGACCGTCGAGTGCGACGACATGGATGTCGCGAGGCAAGGCCGTGAGAATGGCCGCGCCCTCGTCGAGCGTGGCCCGTGCGTCATCGCGACCCTTGCCACGAAGTCCGGGCTTGATCTCGATCAGTTCGAGGGGGAACTCATGCGACAGCCGCTTGCGGTACTCGGCGAAGCCTTCCGCCACCCAGGCCGGCATGCGCTCGCCGACCGCAATGAGTCGAGCCCGCATAGCGGGCTCAGTCGTTGGCGGCTTCGAAGCCGTCGTCGCCCACGGTCCACAGGCGCTCGAGGCCGTAGAACTCGCGGATGCGAGGCATCATCACGTGGACGATGATGTCGCCCAGGTCGACCAGCACCCATTCGGCTTCGGTCTGGCCTTCGACGCCGAGCGGCATCACACCCGCCTGCTTGGCGAACTTGATGACTTCGTCGGCAATCGACTTGACGTGACGGGCTGAGGTGCCCGACGCGATGAAAAGGATATCGGCGATGGAGGTCTTGCCACGAACGTCGATTTCGCGGACGTCCTTGGCCTTGAGGTCTTCGAGCGCGGCGACGACGCGCTGGCGCAGGAGCTCGTTACTGACGGCGGACTTGCCCTTGGCCTTGCGGGATGCGGTCGAACTCAAGATGCGAAAACCTCATGCGGCGGAATGCCGGCTTCGAGGGCAGTATAACCCCCGCTGGCGGCGGGCGCGTCAAATGCCTGGACAGGTATTCAGGGCCGGACGGCCTTGGGCTGAAGCATCGCCGCTGAAGCATCGCCGCTGAAGCGGCTCCCACAAGGAGCCTGCCGCAGACCTGTGGGAGCCGCTTCAGCGGCGATCAGCCCCTCAGGGCCCGATAAGGCGCCAGCAGGGCCTTATCCTCGAAACAGGCCGACGGCAGCAGAAACCGCGGCTCGTGGCCCGCCGCAAAGGCCTCACGAATGGCCGTGGCGGCGATATCCAGTGGGGTAATGGCGATGTCGACCACCGACCCGGCGGGTCCATGGACCCGCTCCGCACGGCGTCCCACGGTGAAATCAGCCAGCTCGCCCGACGGCGCATGGCTGACACCAGGACGCGTCAGCACCCCCACGTGGGCGAATTCGAACAGCTGTCGCCAGCGGTGCCAGGAAGCCAGCCCGACGAACGCATCCGCCCCGACAAGAAGCACCAACGGACGGTCCGGCCCGATATCCGCGCGCAGCGAGGCCAGCGTATCGACGGTGTACGAAGGGCCATCGCGGTCCAGCTCACGCGTATCGATGGTTAACCGGTCCTGGCCCGCGAGCGCCGCGCGCAACAGGGCAACACGACCTGAGGCATCGGCGACCGGGGCCGGCCGATGCGGCGGCGTGCGTGCCGGAACCATCCTGACTTCGGCGTCGAGCGCCTCGGCGGCTTCCCACGCGGCCCGCAGGTGGCCGTGATGGATCGGATCGAAGGTGCCGCCGAGGATGGCGAGCGGACGCGCCTGGTTCATCCGAAGGCGGCCGCGGCGCGGGGTTCGGCGATGGCGGCGATCAGTCGCTCGGCCTCGAGCCAGGGATTGCCCTGCTCGCGGCCCTTGGCCATGCGGTCGATCCGTGCGGCGCGCGCCAGGCACGACAGCCAGTGCTCACGAGGCGCACGACGCAAGGCCTTGCGAAACAATTGCTCGCGCGCGGGCCAGAGTCGTTCCACCTTGGCCTGCGCGGCGAAATCTCGTGCATTGGCCAGGCGTAGCGCCAACTGAAGTTGGTTGACCAGCCAACCCATCAGGGCGATGAGTTCGTCGCCCTCGGAGTGCAGGCCGGCCAGGATGCGCAGCGCGCGGCCACCCTCCCCGGCAAACGCCGCGTCGGTAAGCTTGAAGGCGTCAAAGCGGGCACTGTCGGCCACAAGGCCTTCCAGCGTCGCCGCGTCCAGGCGCTGGTCGCCCGCAAGCACCACCAGTTTGTCGATTTCCTGGGCGGCGGCCAGCAGGTTGCCTTCGACCCGCTCGGCCAGCATGGCGACGGCGTCGGGACTTGCCTTGACGCCCCGCGAGGTCAGTCGGGCGCCGACCCACTGTGTCCATTCGTTCGGGCGAGGTGCGTTGAACACCACCTGGATGCCGCCCGCGTCGACGTTCTTCGTCCACACCGCCTCGTGCTTGGTGCTCCACTCGGTCGCCGTGATCAGCAGGGTCGTATCCGGCGGTGGATTGGCAACGAATTCGCTGATCGCCGAACTACCGTCCTTGCCCGCTCGCCCGCCCGCGAGTCGCAGGTCCAGCAGCCGCTGGGTGGCGAACAGGGAAAGGCCAGCGGAGGAACGGGCTAGATCGTCCCAGTCGAAGCGGCTGTCCGCTTCGAGGACTTCGCGCTCGTTGTAGCCCAACCGCCGTGCCATGGCCCGCACGGCATCCGCCGCCTCGAGCACGAGCAATTCCTCGCCTGCCAGCAGGTACACCGGCGCCATCCGGTCGCCGGCGAGGTGCTTCTGCCATTGGCCGGGACTCATCGGCACGGTCAGGCTTCCTCAGGTACCGCTGGGCGTCGCCGGCGTCGCCGCGGCGGCCGGATGTGCCCCAGCGGCCTCGAGGCGGAACAGGATCGACTGGACCATGTCGCCGATCAGGCTGCGCTGCAGCTCTTCGGTCTGGCTGGCCGTACCGATGGTGTTGGTGGCGTCATAGCTGAACTCGCGGGACATGTCGACCGACTGCGGCGGAACGATGACCGTGCCGTCGCCCGCCCTCACGTTGAAGTCCACGTGGTAGCGCACCGCGTACTCGGTCACGCGTGCCGTGCCGCTCACGGTGAGCGAATCGGTACGGAAGGTGTTCGAGGTGATGGTCAGGTCAGCCGCGTCGACCGAGGCGTGGTCGACGATCTCCGCGTTCGAGTTCGTCAGCGCACGACCGAGCTCGCGCTGCAGCATGCCGCCCGATGCCACCGTGAGATGGATTTTCTTCATACCCGGCGGAAGAGCGGCCGTCTGTCGCAGATGGAAGCCGCATCCACTGACCAGCGCGACGAAGGCGAGGACCAGGGCGGTACGCAGCGAACGGGAGAGGTTCGGGCTCATGATTATCCTGCGACGATGTTGACGATCTTGCCGGGCACGACGATCACCTTGCGCACGGTCTGGCCTTCGAGCATGCGCGCCACGGTAGGCTCGGCGCGCGCCATCGCCTCGGCGTCTTCCTTCGACGCCGAAGCCGGCACCTCGATGGTAGCGCGAAGTTTGCCGTTGACCTGCACTGCATAGGTCAGCGAATCGCGAACCAGGGCCGTCGGATCGACCACCGGCCAGCCCGCATCCTCGACCAGGGTCTCCCCGTGGCCGAGCACCTGCCACAGCGCATGGGCGATGTGCGGGGTGAACGGATTGATCAGCTGGACGACCGCGGTGAACGCCTCCTGGCGCAGGGCGGCGCCCTTCGCACTGGCGTCGTCGAACTTCGCCAGCGCGTTCAACAGTTCCATCAGGGCCGCGATGGCCGTATTGAAGGACTGGCGGCGACCGATATCGTCGGTGACCTTCTGGATGGTTTCGTGGAGCTGGCGGCGCAGGGCCTTGCGCGCACCGTCGGCGGCAGCGTTGTCACCCTCTGCCTGGGCAGCCACATCGGCATGCGCCGACACGTCGCGCCACAGCCGGCGCAGGAAGCGGGCCATGCCTTCCACACCGGCCTCGTTCCATTCCAGCGACTGGTCCGGCGKCGCGGCGAACATGGAGAACAGGCGCACCGTGTCCGCGCCGTACTTGCCCACCATGGACTGCGGGTCGACACCGTTGTTCTTGGACTTGGCCATCTTCTCGATGCCACCAATTTCCACCGGCTTTCCGTCGCTACGCAGCACGGCGCCGACAATGCGCGCGCGTTCGTCGCGCTGCACGTCCACGTCGGCCGGATTGAACCAGGTGAGCGATCCGTTGGCTTCCTTCCGGAAGTAGGTTTCGGCGATCACCATGCCCTGGCAGAGCAGGTTCGTGGCCGGCTCGTCGCTGTTCACCAGCCCTTCGTCACGCATGAGCTTGTGATAGAAGCGGAAGTAAAGCAGGTGCAGGATCGCGTGCTCGATGCCACCGATGTACTGGTCGACCGGCATCCAGTAGTTGGCGCGCTCGTCCACCTGGGCATTCGCGCCCGGACTCGTGTAACGCGCGGCGTACCAACTCGACTCCATGAAGGTGTCGAAGGTATCCGTCTYGCGTTCACCCGGACCGCCGCAGGACGGGCACGTGGTCTTGCGCCACTCGGGATCGGCCTTGATCGGCGACTGC
>NZ_JBFUIT010000140.1:0-9589 GCF_056401735.1 Luteibacter sp. P4_D7_3 | reverse complement strand
GCAGATTGCACCATTCGCGGGCGTGTGGAGGCCTGGGGGCCAGTCACTCCTGCGTGGCCCGACGCTCTTGCCGGGTAGGAGCCGATTCATCGGCGATCCCGCGAAGCGGGCCAGGATGCCGCGAGCACCCTTCGCCGATGAATCGGCTCCTACCAAGCGAAGGTTGGTCCCTGACGGGGATCAATATCGAAGGAGCGCCGAGGCCCAGGTGAAGCCGCCACCGAAGGCCTCGAGCAGCAGGTTCTGGCCGCGCTTGACCTTGCCCGAACGCACGGCGTAGTCGAGCGCCAGCGGCACCGACCCCGACGACGTATTGGCGTGCTTGTCCACGGTGACGATGACCCGGTCCATCGACATGTTCAGGCGCTTGGCCGTCGCTTCGATGATGCGCAGGTTCGCCTGGTGCGGAATCAGCCAGTCGATCTCTTCTTCCTTCATGCCCGCGTCCGCCAGGGTCTCGCCGACCAGCGAATCCAGTGTCTTGACCGCGACCTTGAACACTTCGCGGCCCAGCATGCTGATCTTCACGCCGTGGTTCGGCGCGTCGGTGAAACCGGCGGACACGCCAACCGGGTTGAACAGCAGGTGTTTGAAACCGCCATCGGCGCGCATGCGGGTGGTGAAGATACCCGGCTCGTCGGAGGCTTCCAGCACGACTGCCCCGGCGCCGTCACCGAACAGCACGCAGGTCTCCCGCTCGGTCCAGTCGACCATGCGGGTGAGGGTTTCGGCACCGATGACCAGGGCCTTCTTCGACTGACCACTACGAACAAACGCATTGGCGATGCCCAGGGCGTACACGAAGCCAGAGCAGGYGGCGTTCACGTCGAAGGCGGCGCAGCCGTTCGCACCCAGGCGATGCTGCACGAGGCAGGCGGTGGACGGAAAAATGAGGTCGGGCGTGGTTGTGCCGAGAATGATGAGGTCGATCTCGGATGCCTTGACGCCCGCTGCCTCGAGGGCGCGCTGGGCTGCGAGGAAGGCAAGGTCGCCCGTGGTCTCGCCGTCGGCCGCGTAGTGGCGCTCGGAAATCCCGGTGCGCGTGCGGATCCACTCGTCGGTGGTGTCGACGATTTTTTCGAGGTCGGCATTGGTCACGACCTTGTCGGGAAGTGCGCTGCCGGTACCGATGATGCGGGCGTATTTCAGAACCGTTCCCCTATTCAGGGCCAAAGGCCATAAACGCAAAACGGCGCGTTACCGCGCCGCCTGCGTTGCGATCATCCCTGCGAAGGGAGATCAGTCTTCGATTTCAACCGCACCGCGGGTTTCGATGACCTTCTTACCGCGGTAGAAGCCATCCTTGGTCACGTGGTGACGCAGGTGTACTTCGCCGCTGGTCGGATCGGTCGACAGCTGAACGGTCGTCAGCGCGTCGTGCGAACGACGCATGCCACGGGTGGAAGGGGTCTTGCGGCTCTTGGCAACTGCCATGACAAATCTCCAGCGAAATTACTTTATGAGTCCGCGGAGTGCCGCGAACGGGTTTTCAGACGGATCCGGCAAGGCTTCTTCTTCCTCGTCGGCACCAACGATGTCATCGGGCAACTCGTAGTCCGGATTGACCGGAACCAGGGGCAGCGCCAACAGCAGTTCATCTTCGATCGTCGCGCGCAGGTCGAGCTTGCCGTCCTGTTCGACGAGGAGTGCCTCGTACCCAGGGGGCAGCGCGGCTTCCTCGATTTCTTCGACAATCAGTCCGAGACGTGTATCGATCTCAACCGGAAGCACGAACGGTTCCAGCGAACGCTGACAGATCACGGTCAACGGTGCCTTCGCACGTACAGCCACATAGGCGATATTGAACTCGTCGCGACCGAAGTCCAGCTCGTAGGTTACGTCGCCTTCGGGCGACGCAATGACTTCTCCGAGGCGGGCAAAAGCCGACACGGGAAGCGAGCCCTGGAACGAACGCCGCGCACGAACTTCGCGCCAAGCGTCCACGGACGATGGCAAGGTCACGGACATAATCGGGAAATGGTAGGCATCAACCTGCCTGAAGTCAACCGGTTAGCGGGTACAAACCGCAAGAGGCCTACTTTTGCGCACGGCGGGGCCTTTCGTGCAGACTCGCAGGTCAGGATGTAGTTTGCCGCAGCACACCCAACAGGGGGAAGAGCTAGCGTGTTTTCTTTTGGTTATTATGCACTTGCGGCCATCATCGTGGCCGCCATCGGGCTATGTGCCTGGGCGGTCGTCCAGCAGCGGACGCGACGGCGACACAGCGCCATGAAGGATCTGCTGGACAACGCCGACCGTCTCGAGGCCGATCTCAAGGACTGCCGCGACCGCCTTCAACGCGCTCACTCGGTTATGTCGGTCAGTCCCGACCTGCCGGCAGCGGGCGAAGTGGAGGCCCAGCAGGCGGTGGATTCCGGCCTGCGCGCCCTACTCCAGCAACGCCTGTGGATCCGCGACCGTGCACCCGGGGCCAGCCAGCGCGAGCTGGATGACGCCGTGGACGGCCTCGTTCGGGCACGCCACCAGCTGGAGCCGCGCCTGCGTGCGCTCGACGACGCGCAGACCGCACTCGACGTGGCAGTACGCGAACATATCCACAAGGAATTCTGAGTGTCCGCGCAACCTGTCGTCATCCTCGCGTCCACCTCAGCCTACCGCGCAAGCTTGCTCCGGCGTCTTCTCGAGGGGTTCGAACAGGCCTCGCCCGGTACCGATGAAGATCCCCTGCCCGGTGAAGCGCCTGCCGCACGCGCTGCACGACTGGCCGAAGCCAAGGCCCGCGCGGTTGCCGCGACACGCACCGGCTGCGTGGTGATCGGCTCGGACCAGGTCGCGGATCTCGACGGCACCGTGCTCGACAAGCCGGGCACGGTGCAGGCCGCGCACAAGCAGCTGTCCGCCAGTTCCGGACGAGAGGTCGTCTTCCATACCGCCGTCTGCGTGATCGACGCGAAGGGCAGGACCTCCCTGCACATCGACGAAACACGGGTGCACTTCCGCCACCTGTCGGCGCAGGACATCGAGCGCTACGTGGAACGCGAACGCCCGCTGGACTGCGCCGGAAGCTTCAAATGCGAAGGGCTGGGCATCGCGCTGTTCGAACGAATCGTCAATGACGACCCGACCGCGCTGATCGGCTTGCCACTGATCGCGACCTGCCGCCTACTGCGCGACGCCGGTGTCGCCCTGCCCTGAGCTACCCCGCACCGGCAGGATGGATGCCCGATATGCGTCGCGCCAGACCACGCAATCGTCGGGACTGTGAAGCGGTCCCGGAACGGCTCGCGCCGTAGCGTCATACACGGCAAAGCGACGGCGACCGTCAAAAAGATCGAGGCGCAGCACAGGCTCGACGATGTCGACACGTGAACAGATCGACGCAAGCCAGTCGCGCCTCTCGCGTTCGCGCAGCGAGGTTTCGTCGACCACCAGCAGGAGGCGTCGGCCGGCGAGTCTCGCCAGGCCAGCCTCGTTACTTCCCCACGCTGCCAGTTGCGCGGCACGCCCATGCTTGGTGTTCAACGGGCTGTCGAGTGAATAAATAGCGCCGGCACCACCGAGCGCAAAACGCAGTTCTGCCGCCAACATGAAATTATCGGCCACGATGAGCGACGAGGGTTCCCTCGCCTGCAGCCCGCGCACCGCGTCGCTGCTTTCACGCCAACCGGTGAAGTTCGAAGGAAAGGCCTTCACCCCGGCGAGTACGCGGGCGCCATTCGGCGACGCCGCCAGGCCGAGATAACCCAGCCCGGCGAGAAGACCGCAGCCGGCGAGTACGAAGGCCGCCATGGCAAATCGGCGCCAGGTGCGCCCGGCACGGGCGAGCAAGGTAGGCAATACAGCGCAGAGGAGAACGAATCCGGGAAGCGGCCAGTGAGCACGGAACCGAACGTCGTCGGCAAACAGGCCAAGCACGAAGTAGAGAACGATGAAGCTTCCGGCAAGGGCGGCAATCACGTCGAACGGTGCTTCGCCTCGCCGACGCCAGGCCTGCCACAAGGCCCACATCAGCACGATCCACGCGAGTGGCGTGCACGCCGCGGCCTGCTCGAGCGGCTGGACCAGTGCGTCCGCGTGGAAGCGCCACGGATTGCGCTCCACGAGCTGGAATGCCAGCCCCGCACCGCGGGCGGCGACGTTATAGATCACGAGGGGAAGCAGGCCGAGTGACGCTAGCGCCATGGCCAGCCAGAGGCCGGGACGCCYCCATTGCATGCGTCCTCGCGGTGTCGCCAACAGGAACAGCAGGCCAGCGAGCATCGGCATCGCGGCGCGGTAGTGAGTCACCCAGGCAATGGCCAGCCCCGCACCGAGCAGGCTCCAATCGCGCAGGCGATTCGCTTCAAGCGCTGCCACCAGACCTTGGGTGGCGAGGACGATGGCGAACGTCAACGGCACGTCGGGCAGCGCCAGGACGCCCATGCTACCTACCAGCGGGAGCAGCAGTGCGAAGGTCGCCGCCCGCCAGCGCGCGGCCTCGCCACTCAGACGCTGCGCGAGGGCGCCGACCTGCCACGGCAACACGGCACCGATGAGCAGGAACGGCAGGCGCATGGTGAAACGTCCATGGCCGAACATCCCTTCGGACAAGCCGATCAACCAGGCCGTCAGCGGCGGCAGGTCGCTGTAGCCCCAGGCCGGGGAGAGGCTTTCCTGCCAGTAGAAGGCCTCGTCACCGAAGGGTGACAAGGTGGCCGCTATGACGACTTTCAGTAATAACGCCGCGAAGAACATGATGAGGAACATGCCTCGCCACGATCGCGTCGCCACCGCTACACTGGAACGCTCAAACATCGACATTGCCAGGCCTGGGGGCACACGCATCGATCATGTCAGCGACGACTCCGCTCAACGATGAAATGCTCCGCCACCGACTGGATGGCGCACTGGCACAGGTCAACAGCGTGCTGCTCGGCAAGCCACGCCAGGTCAAGCTGGCCTTCACCTGCCTGATCGCCGGCGGCCACCTTCTCCTCGAAGACGTACCCGGCGTCGGCAAGACCACCCTGGCGCACGCACTGGCCGCCACGTTCGATCTCGAATTCCAGCGCATCCAGTTCACCAGCGACCTCCTGCCATCGGACATTATCGGGGTCAGCGTCTACGAGCGCGAGACAGGTCAGTTCCGTTTCCATCCGGGCCCCATCTTTACCAGCCTGTTGCTCGCCGACGAGATCAACCGTGCGACGCCGAAATCGCAGAGTGCCCTGCTCGAGGCCATGGCCGAGGGACAGACTACCGTGGACGGCGTCACCCACGAATTGCCCAGGCCGTTCTTCGTGGTCGCCACGCAGAACCCGCTCGACCTGGCCGGCACCTTTCCCTTGCCGGATTCGCAGTTGGATCGCTTCATGTTGCGCCTGAGCCTGGACTATCCCGACCCCGCGGCCGAACGCGCGCTGCTGATCGGCGAAGATCGCCGCGAACTGATGGCTTCGTTGAAGCCACGCCTCGACATCGCGGCGATCAGCCAGTTGCATGCCGCCGCGCAGGCGGTGAAGGTCAGCAGCGCCCTGCTCGACTACCTCCAGGCGCTGCTCACAGCCAGCCGGAAGCACAATGAGGTTCGCGTCGGTCTTTCGCCGCGTGCCGGACTGGCATTGCTCGCCGCGTCGCGTGCCTGGGCGATGATCAGCGGACGCGATTACGTTATCCCCGAAGACGTCCAGACGGTATTCGTGCCTACGGCGGCCCATCGCCTGGTCCCCGGCCGCGGTAGTCACCGAGAGTCGATCGCGCGGGCGATCCTTGCCGAGACCGCGGTGCCCTGATGCCGCCAGCGGGGGAACGGATCGTCGCATGGGCGGAACGGAGGTTGCCTTCACTTACCCGTATGCGCAGGCGCGAGCCCCTGCCGATCCTGCTTCATCGCCGCCGTATCTACATCGTGCCGACCGGCTTCGGCGTGGGTTTCTCCCTGTTGCTGGCCGTGATG
The DNA here is from genome assembly GCF_056401735.1 of Luteibacter sp. P4_D7_3. Lineage (NCBI taxonomy): Bacteria > Pseudomonadati > Pseudomonadota > Gammaproteobacteria > Lysobacterales > Rhodanobacteraceae > Luteibacter > Luteibacter sp. P4_D7_3. The sequence goes on along the minus strand of NZ_JBFUIT010000140.1, from coordinate 3,693 downwards.
CTCATTGGCGCGCTGAACTACGCGAATAACGCCGCCCTCATGCTCACCTGCCTTCTCGGCGCAGCTACCGCCGGTAGCATGCTGGTGGCGTTTCGTACGCTCAACGGCCTGTCCGTCGGAGGATTGCGCGCCGGCACCGCCCGTGCGGGCGAGCTCATCCGCGTCTCGCTCGACATCGCCGCAAGCCAGCGCGAGCGCATGGCCATCCGGCTCGATGTCGCCGACCGTGAGCACGTGGTGGTGGTGATCCCCGGCGCACCGGCGACCATCGAGTTCGCGCTGGCCACCGATTTCCGCGGCTGGCTGTCCCTTCCGCGCATGCGGCTGCATACGCGCTGGCCGCTCGGCATGTTCCGCGCATGGAGCTGGCTCAACCCGGATAACCCCGTCCTGGTCTACCCACGCCCCGAGGCGCTCGGGCCGACACCGTTCGAGCCAGAGGGCGATGCCGACCGCGGTCGCCCTCGCGCCGGCGACGAGTTGGCCTCCCTGCGCGACTACCGTCCCGGCGACCCTCGCCGGCAAATCGCCTGGAAACTGAGTGCGCGCCATCATGGACTGCTGGTGAAAGACCTGGAACAGCCTGCACCGAAGGAAGATTGGCGCCTGGACTGGGACAGCATGCACGGGCTCGATGACGAATCGCGCATTTCCCGCCTCGCCCGCTGGGTCGACGAAGCCAAGGATTCGGGACGACGCTGGAGCCTGCGCCTGCCGGACGGCTATTTCGATATCGCCCAGGGCGACGAGCATTACCACCGCTGCATGACAGCACTGGCCTTACGCCCATGACGCGCTTTCGCCTTTCGCTCAGCCGTGCCCCGGTCGACGAGCCTGTCCTCGCGCAACGCCCTTTCGACCTGCTCTGCCTGACCATGGCCAGCGTGCTCGTGGTGCACGCGCTGCACCTGCCGTGGTGGCTCACCCTCACCCTGGCCCTCGTGCTCACGGCACGCTGGCGCCAGCGCCGCACAGGCGGAAGGAACGCGCCGTTCTGGATCAAGCTACCCTTGATCGGCCTGCTGCTTGCCGTCGTTATCTCTTACTACGGCACCCTGTTCGGTCGCGAACCAGGCAGCGCCTTCGCCGTCGGCCTCCTCGTGCTGAAGATGCTCGAGAGCGAGCACCGTCGCGATGCACGGGTGGCAATCGCCTTCGCCTGCTTCGGCCTGATGAGTGCCTTGCTCTTCGACCAGGGTCTCGCCGCCAGCTTCGTCGTTGCCCTCGGCCTGGTGCCAGCCGTCGCCACGTTACGCTCCGTCGAGGAAGTCGACCCCCAATCGCAGCCTCTACGCCGCCAACTCCTGCCGGTGTTGATCACGCTACTGGCCGCCGTCCCGCTCGCCGCGTTCGCCTTCGTGTTCGTGCCTCGCCTGAGCTCGCCTTTATGGGGTGCGCCCACGGCCGATAAATCCATCACGGGCCTGTCCGATCGCATGGCACCGGGTGAGATGGCTGAAGTACTCACTGACGATACGCCTGCCATGCGCGTGACGTTCGACGGCACGCCGCCGATGAACGAGAGCCGTTATTTTCGCGCGTACACCATGACCAACTTCGATGGTCAGAGCTGGAGCCCCGACTACAACGGCGGCTCGCGTGCACCCGGCACACTGGAAGGCGAAGCACGTTTCAACTACGAGATCACCCTCGAACCGACACGCCAGCGGGTGCTGCCGGTGATGGACATGCCTGTGGAGGCGCCCAGCGATGCAAGGCTGCGTGGCGACCGCACCGCTGAGGCGGACCGTCCGGTCGACGAGGTCTATCGGTATCACGCCTCCGCCACCACCGACTATCGGCTCGACGCGAGCATCGACGACCGGCAACGCCGGCAGGCACTCCGGCTTCCGGACGGTGTAGGGCCCCATGCACGCGAACTGGCGGCCGGCTGGGCCAGCCAGTACGGCAACGATCACCTCGCCATCGCCCGTGCCGCCCTCACCATGTTCCACGATGGCGGCTTCCGCTACACCCTCGCGCCCGCGCCGCTCGGCCGCGACCGCATCGACGACTTCCTGTTCCAGACCCGCGAGGGGTTTTGCGAGCACTTTTCGTCGACCTTCACCTTCCTGATGCGGGCTGCCGGTGTACCGGCGCGCGTCGTCACCGGCTACCAGGGCGGATACTGGAACAAGCTCGGCTCGTATCTTCTGGTCCGTCACGCCGATGCGCATGCCTGGTCGGAGGTCTGGCTGGAAGGACGAGGATGGGTACGCTTCGATCCCACCGGCGCGGTACGTCCGGAACGCGTCAGTCTGGGTGCGGCGGCAGCGGCGGCGGCTGGCAATAGCAGCGAGGGTGGCCTCTTCGACATGGCCTGGCTGCGCAATGCACGCGACCACTGGGACGTGGTCAACCAATGGTGGAACCAGGCCGTTAATGGCTTTGATGCGCTTCGTCAGGAAGGCATGCTTCAACCGTTCGGCATTCGCCGGGCGGAGGTTGGCGATCTGGCGGTTATCCTGGCGGTGGGCTGCGCATTGCTCGTCGCAGCGGCTCTTGGCTGGGCCATGTTCCAGCGACGTGAAGGCGATGCGTTGGACGCGTGGATGCAACGTCTAGAGCGAAAGCTCGCACGTACAGGCGTGACGCGACGGATAGGTGAAGGTCCCCGACACTTCTTCGCCCGCGCGGCGCGTTCACTGCCCGGTCAACGAAATGCCTTGGAAAGGTTGAGCCAGCTTTACTTACGGTCACGTTATGCCTTTGACGAACCGCCGCCTGAATCACTCAGCGAATTCAGGCGGCAGGTGAAGGAATTAAAGGTGCGCCGCGTGGTCAAATAAGGACATGGCATCGGCCGTGTCCGGTGCCTCTGGGAGATGTGACATGTCCATGTACAAACCGCTGGTCATCGCCGCCGCGACGCTGGCCCTTGGCGCATGCGCCACGGTGCCGCAGCCGCTGCAGGGCCAGTTCAACGACGTCTCGACGTCCGGCGCGCAACAGGGCGGTGCCCCGGGCGCGAAGGTTCGTTGGGGCGGCGAGATCATCAAGACGGAGCCGGGTCCGCAACAGACCTGCTTCTTCGTGCTGTCCGAACCGCTCGACAGTGAAGCTCGCCCGACCGCCAGCAAGACCGACAGCCAGGGCCGCTTCGTGGCCTGCCGCGACGGTTTCTACGATCCGGAAGTCTTCACCCGTGGTCGCGAGATCACGGTGACGGGTACGCTGCATGGCGCCGTCTCGCAGAAGGTAGGCGACTTCGACTATGCCTATCCGCGCGTCGAGGCCGACGTCGTTTACCTCTGGCCGAAGCGCGTGGCATACCAGAACTACGGTCCCGGCTTCTACGACCCGTTCTGGGGTCCGGGGTTTGGTCCGGGCTGGGGTGGTTACGGTTACGGTGGTTACGGCCCCTGGGGCGACCCGTACTGGTACCGCCCGCGCACGATCATCGTACGCCCGCCTCCGGGCCCGCATCGCTGATCCAGCAAACAAAAAAGCCGGCTCGCGCCGGCTTTTTTTTTCGGTTCTTCGCGGATGACCGGGGCCCGGCCGCTCAGCTTGCAGACCGGGCGTTCTTTCGCACCTCGCACCTCGGCCATGGCTCGCCTTCGGCTTCGCGGGGCTCGGCTTTGCCATCGCTCTCTACACTTGGGCGTCTCGCGGGGAGACCTTGGTGTCCACCCTCGCTGCTCAGACACGTCCTCCGCGTTCGAGAAGGAAAGGCCGCTGACGCGGCCCATG
>NZ_JBFUIT010000139.1:0-9654 GCF_056401735.1 Luteibacter sp. P4_D7_3 | reverse complement strand
CGCATGTACCGAAGTTCACCGTGGTCATCGGCGGAAGCTTCGGTGCGGGTAACTATGCGATGTGCGGCCGCGCCTATGGCGCACGCTTCCTGTGGATGTGGCCGAACGCGCGCATCAGCGTGATGGGTGGCGAACAGGCTGCCTCCGTACTCGCCACGGTACGGCGCGACGGCATCGAGGCGGGCGGCGGCACCTGGAGCGCCGAGGACGAAGAGGCTTTCAAGGCGCCCGTGCGCGACCAGTACGAACGCCAGGGCCACCCGTACTACGCCAGCGCGCGTCTGTGGGACGACGGCATCATCGATCCGGCAGATACGCGGCGCGTGCTGGGGCTGGCGATCTCGGCTTCGATGAATGCGCCGATCGAGCAAGGCCGCTTCGGTGTATTTCGCATGTAAACCGTTCGTTGAGAAAGAGACCGTAAGTCACTGCCCTGTCGACACTACAGGGCAGCGTGATAACCTCTCCGGTCCATGTCCGACTTCGACAACCGCCCTGCCCCTGAGATCTTCACGCCGTCCGGCCTGAACCGGCTGGTGCGCGATCTGCTGGAAGACGCCCTGCCCATGGGCGTTTGGATCGAAGGCGAGCTGTCCAACGTGTCGCGGCCCGCATCAGGGCATGTCTACTTCACGCTGAAAGATGCCAGCGCCCAGGTGCGCTGTGCGATGTTCCGCATGGCCGCGTCGCGCCTGCGCTTTCGCCCTGTCGACGGCATGCATGTGCTCATGCGGGCCAAGGTCGGGCTTTACGAAGCCCGGGGCGAGTTTCAGCTGGTCGCCGACCATATGGAGCCGGCCGGCGAGGGCGCCCTGCAGCGTGAGTTCGAGCAGCTCAAAGCGCGACTCGGCGCGGAAGGCCTGTTCGACCAGGAACGCAAGCGTGAGTTGCCGTCGTTTCCGCGCCGCATCGGTGTCATCACGTCACCCTCAGGCGCGGCCATCCGCGATGTGCTGAGCGTGCTGGGACGTCGCCTCGGCCTTGCCGAGGTGGATGTGTTGCCCGTACCCGTGCAGGGTCGCGAGGCCCCACCGGCGATCGCCGCCATGCTCCGGCGGGCGTCGGACAGCGGTCGCTATGATGTGATCCTTATCACCCGCGGTGGTGGCTCGCTCGAAGACCTCTGGGCGTTCAACGACGAAGCCGTCGCGCGGGCGATCCACGCCAGCGCGGTGCCGGTCGTCTCCGCCGTGGGCCACGAGGTGGACTTCACGATCGCCGATTTCGTGGCCGACCTGCGTGCGGCCACACCCTCGGCCGCTGCCGAGCTTCTGGTGCCGGATGGGGCCGATCTCGCACGCCAGCTCGACCGGCTTCGCCAGCGCATGTCCACCCTGATGACGCGTCGTCTTCAGGCCGCTGCGCAGCGCGCCGACCATTGGCAAGCCCGTCTCAACGCCCAGCGGCCGCAGGCGCGTCTTGCCCGCGATGCTGAGCGCCTCGAAGGGCTACGCCGACGAATACTCGTCTCAGTCAGCCAGACCAACACGCTGCGCCAGGCCCGTCTCGATCGGCTGCACGTGCGCCTCACCGCGCAGCATCCGAAGGGCCGTCTGGCTGCTTCGAGCCTGAGCGTCGCGCGACTGCGCCAGCGCATGGCGACTGCGATGTCGCGTCGGCTGGAGCGAGACCGCCTTCGTCTTACCGAGCAGGCACGCACGCTGCACGCAGTGAGCCCGTTAGCGACGCTCGAGCGCGGCTACGCCATCGTGTTTGACCAGCGCAACGCGGTGGTCAAACACGCCGACAACGTCGCGGTGGGCGACCGCCTGCGCGTGATGCTGGGTGATGGCGAGCTCAACGTCCGCCGCGACGACTGACCAGGTACGCAAGGCGCGTCGCGTACACGATCACTGAACGCCACACCCGCGATCATTCCCGCCATTGCCGCCACGAGACCAGACCATGCTCGAGTCGAGCTACCCGTACTACGTCGCCAACAAGGCGCGGAAATCGCGCAAGACCTTCGACGTCATCGACAAGTACACCGGCAAGGTCGCCACGCGCGCCGCCTTGCCCGACGAGGCTGCGCTGGAAGAAGCCATCACCGCGGCCCACGACGCCACGCTGCCGATGAAACGCTTCCGCCCCTACGAACGCCAGGCGGTGCTGGAGCATTGCGTTTCGCGCTTTCGCGAACGCAAGGACGAACTGGCCTACGCGCTTTGCGTCGAAGCGGGCAAGCCGATCAACGATTCCATCGGCGAGGTCACCCGGCTGATCGAAACGTTCAAGATCGCCGCTGAGGAAGCGGTACGGATCAACGGCGAAACCATCAATCTGGAGATCTCGGCGCGCAGCGAGGGATACCACGGCTATACGCGGCGCGTGCCCCTGGGACCCGTGTCGTTCATTACACCCTTCAACTTTCCCTTGAACCTCGTCGCGCACAAAGTCGCACCGGCCATCGCCGCGGGCTGCCCCTTCGTGCTCAAGCCGTCCGAGCGCACGCCGCTCGGCGCCCTGATCATGGGTGAGATCCTTGCGGAGACGGACCTGCCCAAGGGCGCGTTCTCGATCCTTCCGCTGGACGGCAAGCATGCCGAGCCCCTCGTCACCGATCCGCGCTTCAAGTTGTTGTCGTTCACCGGCGGCCTGATCGGCTGGGACCTCAAGGCGAAAGCCGGGCACAAGAAGGTTACCCTCGAACTCGGCGGCAATGCCGCCTGCATCGTCGACGGCGATCAGGGCGATCGACTCGACGCGGTCGTCGAGCGCCTGGTCTTCGGCGCGTTCTACCAGTCGGGACAGAGTTGCATCAGCGTGCAGCGCATCCTTGCACATGACAGTATTTACGACGCCCTGAAGCGCAAACTCGTCGCCAGGGTGAAGGCACTCAAGGCCGGCGACCCGAAGAAGAAGGACACTTTTCTCGGCCCGATGATCGACGAAGCCGCTGCCGAACGCCTGGAATCCTGGATACGCGAGGCGAAGAAAGCCGGCGCGAAAATCCTGTGCGGTGGCGGCCGCAAGGGCGCGATGCTCGAGGCCACCGTGCTTGAGAACGTACCGCATGACGCGAAACTGCAGCGCATGGAAGCCTTCGGTCCGGTCGCCCTGCTCCAGCGCGTGGGTAGCTTCGACGAGGCCATCGCCACCGTGAACGATTCGGACTTCGGCCTCCAGGCCGGCGTCTTCACCAACGACCTGCGTCACGCCATGCGCGCGTGGGATGAGCTCGAACAGGGTGGCGTCATCGTCAACGACGTGCCCAGTTTCCGCGTGGACAACATGCCGTACGGGGGCGTCAAATCGTCGGGCGTCGGCCGCGAGGGCGTGAAGTACGCCATCGACGACCTGAGCGAGATCCGGCTGATGGTGATTCGCGACATGTGACACGTCCCGCCCTTCCGGCCCGGCGTATGCTCGGCCGACTCACGCGCAAGGTAACGTCGTATGTCCACCCTGGTCTTCGTGCACGGCTGGAGCGTCACCAACACGTCGACCTACGGCAGCCTGCCCGAGGCGCTGCGCGATCGCGCCGCACAAGCGGGCTCGACTCTTCGGGTGCTCGACATTCACCTCTCCGAGTACGTCACCTTCGACGACGCCGTGGGCATGGACGATATCGTCCGCGCGTTCGATCATGCCCTACGCGGACTCGCCCTCCCGGATGCGCGCTTCGACTGCATCACCCACTCGACCGGCGGCCCTGTCGTCATGGCCTGGCTTCGGGCCCAGCGGGAACACCCGACGTTATACGCACCGATCCATCTGGAGCGAGTGGTCATGCTCGCGCCTGCGCACTTCGGCTCCGCGCTGGCGACGTTGGGCAAGAGTGTCGTGGGCCGTCTGAAGGCCTGGTTCGACGGCGTAGAGCCGGGCCAACGCATCCTCAACTGGCTCGAGCTGGGTAGCCCCGAGTCCATCGCGCAGAATCTCGACGCCATCCATGGCAAGGACACGGCGCTCAGCGGCACCTACCTTTTCTCGCTGATCGGCGACCGGCCCGATCGCCGCCTCTACGATGTGGTCAATTCGTATACCGGCGAAGATGGTTCGGATGGTGTCGTCCGCCTGGCCGCCGCCAATCTCAATGCCACGCATTGCGTGCTCGCACAACCGGGGGCGTCGGCCACGCTGTCGATGACGCTGACACGCGCGCCGCGCACAGCCTTCAAATTGCTCGCGGGGCTTTCGCACTCGGGGAGCACGCAGGGCATCATGGGCTCAGAGCCTCCCTCGCCGCTTACCATCGACGCCGTCCTGCGGTGTCTTGCCGTGGATTCAGCAGCGGCCTACACGGCGCTTTGCCAGGCATTCGCCAGCGAGAACGCTCAGCGCGATGCTAACCGCGTGGAATTCGAGCCTGCCCTGTTCTCGCCGCGCGTACACATCCACGATCCGCGCAGCCTGATGATCTTTCGCCTCGTGGACGATCGCGGCGAACCGTTGGTCACGGCGCAGTTCCAGCTGACCGCCGGTCCCGACGCATCGACCGACCACCTGCCGCAAGGTTTCATGCTGGACCGGCAGGCCAATTCGCGTAGCCATGCGACGGTGGCGATGTTCCTTAATCGTGCGGTGCTCGCCGGTGAAGCGGCGATCCTGGATCCGCGCGATCCGCAAAAAACGCTGCGTGATCCGCTGCAGCCGCACCGTCCCTATGGCGTGCGCATCGAGCCGATCGACGTGACGGGCCTGATCCGCCACGTGGTGGCCAACACCGCACACGCCGACGATCTGCTCGACGCACTCGGGCCGCACGAAACGACGATCGTCGATGTGGTTCTTTCCCGCCGCGTCGCCGAAGGCGTGTTCCGCCTGACGCAGAATCTCGTTGCCGAGGACTTCCACAAGCCGATCCCCGGCGCCGACCTGGCCTAGCCCGCTGCGAAACGCGCTGTTGTAGGAGCCGATTCATCGGCGATCCCGCGCAGCGGGCMAGATTGTCGCGAGCACCCATCGCCGCTGAAGCGGCTCCTACAAAGAGCTGTCAGTTGGCGGGCGCGAGATCGCCGACGAGAGTCGGAATCAGCTCCGATACGGTGGGATGAATCGGTACCGCCCACTTCAATGTATCGATCGAGGCGTCCGCATTCATCATGTCGAGAATGCCGTGGATCGCTTCGTCACCACCCGTGCCCAGGATAGCCGCGCCGAGAATCTTCTTCGTCTGYGCATCGGCCACTATCTTCATGAAGCCCCAGGTCTCGGCCTTCTCGACGGCACGCCCGACCCGCGTCATCGGACGCTTCGATACCAGCAGGGAGCGACCCGACTTACGGGCCTGTGCTTCAGTCATACCGACGCGACCCAGCGGCGGRTCCACATAAAGCGCGTAACCAAGAATGCGATCGCTGACCTTGCGTTCCTCGCCGTCGAGCAGGTTCGCGGCCACGATTTCGTAGTCATTCCAGGCCGTGTGCGTGAACGCACCCTTGCCATTGCAATCGCCCATCGCCCAGACGCCTTCGGCGGTAGTCTTGAGATGATCGTCGACCTTGATGTAACCCCTCTCGTCCATCTCGACCCCCGCCTTGTCCAGGCCGAGGTCATCCGTATTCGGGCGACGACCGACCGCGAGCAACACATGCGTTCCGACGACTTCGGGCGCGCCCTCGTTGCAATCCACGCCGACCTTCACGCCGCGCTCGTGCTTGCCCAAGGTGATGCAGCAGGCATCCGTTCGCACGGCGATACCCTCCGCTTCCAGAAATGCACGAATCTCGGCGGAGACGTCTTCGTCTTCGTGGCTGACCAGCCTGGCGTTCTTCTCCACCACGGTCACCTCGGCACCGAAGCGCCGGAACATCTGCGCGAATTCGAGACCGATGTAGCTACCTCCCACCACCACGAGATGCTCGGGCACGGTCTGCAGCGGAATGATCGTGCTATTGGTCAGATAGTCGACCTCGTCGACGCCCGGAAAGTCCGGGATGTTGGCGCGGCCGCCCACATTGAGGAACACCTGGGGCGCTTCGAGCGCCTCCCCATTCACCTCGATCTGGCGCGGTCCGGTAAACCGCGCGTGCCCGCGAATGAGCGTGAGCCCCGGCATCGACGCCAGCCAGTCCTCGTTGCCCTTGCGCGAATCCAGGATGACCTTCTGGGCCCGCGCCGCGACGACCGGCATGTCGATGCTGATGGGGCCAACGCCAATACCGTACTCGGCCCCGCGCTGCGCGAAGCGGGCGGCGCACGCGCTGGCCACAAGGGTCTTGGTGGGTTTGCAGCCGGTATTGACGCAGGTGCCGCCCACCAGATGCCGCTCGATAATGGCGACCGTCTTCCCCAGGCCGGTCAATCGCCCGGCGAGCGCCGGGCCGGCCTGTCCGGCCCCCACGATGATAGCGTCGAAAGTGCGGGTCATGGGCGGGGCTCCGTCGGGTGGATGACCCTTGGAGGGTACCCCGAGCCGCTGGCGACCGCCTTGCACAAAAAACCTGGAGTGGTGACCCCGGCCCGATTCGAACGGGCGACCTTCCCCTTAGGAGGGGGACGCTCTATCCAGCTGAGCTACGGGGCCAACATTCGTCAGGATACCCGAGGGGGGATAGCGAACGGAAGCGAGACGCGTCTGCCCGCCGCGCTGTAAGGCCATTCCTACAGACACCGCCGAGTGCGAGGCTTACGATTCCGCGTGGGACGGGGAACAGGAGTCGGGACGTGAACATCGATGTCATGGATGTCTGGAAGCAGACCCGCGAGGTGCTTGCGCTGCGCAGGGAGGATCCCGATGAGGCCTATCGCCGTCTGGTCTCCCTGTATACCGGGTATCTCTCCGGCGATCTCTCGCCGGGAGACAGGGGCCACCTCATGAGCGAATTCGCCTCGATGCAAAGCCTGCTCGACAGGAAAGACGAAGCCCGTGCCACGGTCGACCAGTCGCTCGAGCTGTTTCCAAACTCGGTCGTGACGCTGTTGCACGCGAGCAACTTCTTCACTTACGACGTCGCGGCGCCCGAGACTGCGGTGAAACTGGCGCAACGTGCCGTGCTGCTGACCGAGTCAGACGGAGAACTGACYATCTACGCGTTGAATCATCTGTGCCGAATTGCACGACGTGCATGCCGGTTCGATGTCATGAGCCATGCGATGAAGCGTCTTCTGGCCACACCTCCCCGCGCCGGCTTGCCGATGCAGCACATCGAATGTGACTACCTGAAATCGCTTCCCGAGGGTGCCGTTCCGCCGACCCTGGTCCAGGCTTTGCTGGCGCGAGCCAGGCCAGCGCGCGACGCAGGCGACGATCAGGAGTCCAACGGCACATAACGCAAAACGCCCACCGGTTCCCCAGTCTTGCGCCCGGTATCCGCCGGATGATTCGTACCGTCCAGCACGGGCACTTCGTCGAAGTCGAACGGGCTGAGCCCCTCGAGGCAGGCGACATTCACGCCGTACTGCGCGTTGTTCGAGCGCCGCTGGTGAAACGTGTAAATGCCACACACCGAGCAGAAATAGTGCTTCGCCGTGCCTGTGTTGAACTGGTAGGTGGTCAGCGCGTCTTCACCCTGCTCGATCGTGATGCCGTCGAGTTCTGCCGAAACGGCGACAGCCCCACGCATGCGGCAATACGAGCAGTTGCAGCGCCGCGCAGTGCGCAGGCCATCGGACAGCTTCACGGTGAAGCGAACGGCGCCGCAGTGGCAGGCGCCTCGGGTCTCGGTGATGTCAGGGAGCATCGATAGGGCCGGTTGGGGAGGCCGACGCATCATAAATCGTGGTGAAGTCCGACGCTCGGCAGGCTAGCGGACAACACTCAATCGCCGCCCCGGCATCGGCGGCACCCGCGCGGGGCGTTTGGCGTCGCTGCCGAACGGCCGCCAGACACCGTCGGCACCTTCGATACCGATACTGACATCGCCGCCTTCGGCGGCGGCCCGGTTCACGGCCGAGCGCAGGGCCTCGAAACGGCTGTCAAACCGGGATACCACCTCACCCTCCACCCTCAGGGGCCAGGAGGGGCCGTCATCGGGTTGATAGGGAATCTCATAGATCCGGGACATGGGCACGGGCAGCCTTGGAAAGAAACACAAATCCAGCATGGACTTGCGACGGTGACCGCACGGTCTTCGTAACTTCCCCCGAAAAAGACGCCTCGCAGACATCCGTCCCGCGTCGCACAACGGGGTGTGAAGGGTGCGTTTGCTAGAATCCCGGTTTTACCCGTCTTCCATGGAGACCTTCATGTCCGCCAAGATCCTCGCAGCGCTCGGCCTGAGCACCACCGAATCCGGTACGTACCTCGGCCGCGGCGAATGGGCTTCCACCACGGGCGCCGGCACCCTGTCCCCGGTCAATCCGGCCACGGGCGAGGTGATCGCGACGGTGCAGGCCACCAGCGCGGCCGATTACGAGACGATCGTGCAGCGCGCGCAGGAAGCCTATGCGGTGTGGCGCACCACGCCCGCGCCGCGCCGCGGCGAAGCCGTCCGCCTGTGCGGTGAGGCCCTGCGCAAGCACAAGGACGCCCTCGGTTCACTGGTCGCCCTGGAAATGGGCAAGATCAAGCCGGAAGGCGACGGCGAAGTGCAGGAGATGATCGACATCGCCGATTTCGCCGTGGGCCAAAGCCGCATGCTCTACGGCTACACCATGCACTCGGAGCGCCCGGGCCACCGCATGTACGAGCAGTGGCACCCGGTCGGTCTGGTCGGCATCGTCAGCGCATTCAACTTCCCGGTGGCCGTGTGGGCCTGGAACGCCTTCCTGGCGACCATCTGCGGTGATATCTGCCTGTGGAAGCCGTCGCCGAAGACGCCGCTCTCGGCCATCGCCACCATGAAGATCTGCAACGAAGCCCTGAAGGATGCCGGTTTCCCGGATCTCTTCTTCCTCTTCAACGATGCCGGCACCGAGCTGGCCCAGACCTTCGTGGACGACAAGCGCATCCCGCTGATCAGCTTCACCGGCTCGACCAAGGTCGGCCGCATGGTCGGCGAGCGCGTCTCGCGCCGCATGGGTCGCAGCCTGCTTGAGCTGGGCGGCAACAACGCCATCATCCTGGACAAGTCGGCCGACCTGAAGCTGGCCATCCCGGCGATCGTCTTCGGCGCCGTCGGTACGGCCGGCCAGCGCTGCACCAGCACGCGCCGCGTGCTCGTGCACTCCTCCATCCATGACGCCGTGGTCGATACGTTGGTCAAGGCCTATGGCCAGGTGGAACAGAAGATCGGCGATCCCACCCTGTCGACGACGCTGATGGGCCCGTTGAACAGCCCGGAAGCCGTGACGGCTTTCCTGGCAGCCATCGAGCAGGCCAAGGCCGCCGGCGGCACCGTGCGCACGGGCGGCAAGGCGTTGACTGACCGCAAGGGCAACTTCGTGCTGCCGACGATCGTCACCGGCCTGAAGAACACCGACACCGTGGTCCAGACCGAAACCTTCGCCCCGATCCTCTACGTGATGCCGTTCGACACGCTGGACGACGCCATCACCCAGCAGAACGCCGTGCCGCAGGGTTTGTCCTCGGCCATCTTCACGCAGGATCTCAAGGCCGCCGAGCAGTATCTGTCGGCAGCCGGTTCGGATTGCGGCATCGCCAACGTGAACATCGGCACCTCGGGCGCGGAAATTGGCGGCGCGTTCGGTGGCGAGAAGGAAACCGGCGGCGGTCGCGAGTCGGGCTCGGATGCCTGGAAGGTGTACATGCGTCGCCAGACCAACACCATCAACTATTCGGACGCGCTGCCGCTGGCCCAGGGCTTCAAG
>NZ_JBFUIT010000138.1:0-9704 GCF_056401735.1 Luteibacter sp. P4_D7_3 | reverse complement strand
CCATCGTCCTGCTCGTGCCCAGCCAGGGACCGTCGTGGGAAATCGCGTTCTATCGTGTCGGCGAAGTGGTGCTCGGAACGCTATGCGCGATCGCCGTCGGCTGGCTTGCCTCATTCATTGAAACGCGTGTCATGCGTGACCAGGAGAAAGCGCCCGATGCTCAGGCCTAAACATCGCGAACACCACCGGCTGGATCGCATTGGCTGGCTACGCGCGGCGGTACTGGGCGCGAACGACGGCATCCTGTCGACGGCGAGCCTGCTCGTCGGCGTGGCGTCGGCACAGGCGACGTCGGCCAGCGTGTTGCTCGCTGGCGTTGCCGGACTCGTTGCCGGCGCGATGTCGATGGCGGCGGGTGAATACGTCTCCGTGCGTTCGCAGGCAGACAGCGAGCAGGCGGAACTGGACCTGGAGTCGCGCGAACTGCTCGAGGATCCCACCGGCGAACACAAGGAGCTCACCGAGATTTACGTGCGGCGTGGCCTAGACCGAACGCTGGCCCATGAAGTGGCCGAGCAGCTGATGCGACACAACGCCCTGGAAGCCCATGCGCGCGACGAGCTCGGGCTTTCCATAACGACGGCGGCGAAGCCACTTCAGGCGGCAGCAGCCTCGGCGGTGAGTTTTGCGGCGGGTGCCGTCCTGCCGATCCTTGCGGCGGTGTCGTCACCGCGGGAGCGAGTGGCACTGATCACGGTCGGCGTATCACTTCTCGCACTCGCGATTCTCGGTGCCATCTCCGCGCGGCTCGGCGGCGCGAACCTGTCGCGCAGCGTCGCGCGTATCGTCTTCTGGGGTGCGTTGGCGATGGCTTCGTCGGCGGCGGTCGGCCGACTCTTCGACGCGGCGGTCTGAGCGGGTTTAACCCGAGACGCAGCGGTTACGGCCACCGTTCTTCGCCGTATACAAAGCGAGGTCGGCGCGATCGAACACGGTCTGCGGCGTGTCGCCCGGCTGGAACTGGGCCAGGCCGATGGAGGCCGTCACGCGCACCGGCTGGCGGCTGGCGTGGAAAGCGAGGTGCTGGATCTTGCCGCGCAGGCGTTCGCACACCTGCATGGATTCGGCCTCGTCCGCACCATCGAACAGCACGATGAACTCCTCGCCACCGTAACGCGCGACGAAGTCGCAGGGACGCACGTGCTTGAGCAGCGCCTGGCCGATGATCCGCAGCACGGCATCGCCGGCGGTGTGGCCGTAGGTATCGTTGATGCTCTTGAAGTGATCGATGTCGATGGCCGCGATGCTTAGCGGACGCGTCGTGGTCTGCCAGCTTTCGAAAGCGGCCTCGATGCGCTTCTCGTAAGCGAGGCGGTTGGGCATGCCGATCATGGTGTCGGTCTGCGCCAGTTCGTGCTCGCGTTCCAGCGACCGCTGCAAGGTGTTGCGTTCGGTTTCCAGTTGCTCGATACGCTGGCGCATGCGTTCGGCGCGGTCGCGGTACGCGGTGAGACGCGACCCTTCGCGGTCGCGGAACTCGCTGAAGCACTGCGCAATGGTTTCCAGACAGCTGTTCACCCGCTCGCGCAGGTCGTGCACGTCGTCGTATTCGAGTGCGGCCTCGCTGAGCAGGCGCATCTCGTGGGCGACCGACGCATCCAGCGCCTGGCCATTGGCTTCGCCGGTGGACTGGTCAGCCAGTTCACGCGACATGTACTGGCTGAGTTCGTCGAGCCGGCTGGTGACGTGGCGAAGCACGCCTTGCAGGGCATCGATCTCGCGCTGGAGRCCGAGGCGCTGTTCGTTGATGAGATCGGCAAGGCGATCGCCACAGGTGGCGAGGGCGACCAGGTCGCCCGCATCAGCCACGTCGTGGCGCAGTTCGTTGGCACGGTCAGCCAGGCGTGGCAGCACGATGATGCGATCGACCAGGCGACTCAGCGCGGACTGCACCGACGAACCATGCTCCGTGCGCGTCGGGCGGGTGATCGCGATCGAACGTTCAGCGAGCGTGCCGCGCGGGCGGGCACCCAGGTTGTTCATCGCCTCGGTCAGGCCGTTGACAAGGGGTTCGAGGGTCATCGCGTCCATCGGGCCCTGCAGGGCACCGGACAGACGTTCGATGTGGGGATCGACCTGGTCATGGGCGCCGTGCGCCGCGCGACCGAGACAACCGACGAGCTGGCGCAGCAGGGACTCGGCGGTCCGCCACTGTGCTTCTTCACGGCTCAACCGATCGACGGCCTCGTGATACTTGCTTTCCCAGACCTGGTTGTCCAAACGCACGCCCCAACGGTCGCGTTAACTGCCGAATACGTGCGCCATACTACGAGAAATCACGGGGGTTAGCTCGGCAATTCGGCGTTCGGCCCGGTGTTTCGCTCAACCGCTGCGGACCGAAARTCCTCGCGCTTGAGCCGGGGAGCCACGATGGGCACGGTCAGCATGGTGCTCGCCACCGCCATGAGCAGCAGGGCGGTGAAGGTTTCGCTGGTGATGATGTGGCGGTCGAGCAGCACGTTGACGAAGATAATCATGATCAATGCCTTCGTCTGCAGCAGCCACCCGACGGTCCATGCGTCGCCGCGCTTCCAGCCGAGCAGTTTTCCTGCCACACCCACCCCCGCGAGTTTGCCCACCACGGAAGCCACCAGCAACAACGCCGCGGCGACGAAAACCGCGGTGCCGCCGATCTGCCAGTTCGTGCGCAGGCCGGTGGAAAGAAAATAGACGGGCATGACGACGAGTAATACGTTGTGCCGAAGCCCGTCGAGGCGTTCGAGACTGAACCACTCGCGCTCCATGACGGCTCCGGCGAGGAACGCACCGACCATGAAATGCAGGCCGCACCAGTCGGCGCCATAGCCACAGGCAGCGAGCCAGACGAGGCCGATGAAGTAGCGGTCCATCTCCGTCACGCGTTCCATGAGGCGACGGAAGAGCCACGCCGCCACGGCGAAGATGGCCAGGAAGGCGAGCTGGTGACCGACGCGCTGCCAGTCCAGCAGGATGATCGCGAGAACGGCCCAGATAGCGAGGTCGTCGAGGCTCGCATAGCGCAGTACGCGCTGGCCAAGCGGCTCGCGCAGGATGTCCATCTTCTCCATCAGCAGGATGAGAATGGGCAAGGCAGTCACCGCGCAGGCCATGCCGATGCCGAGGACAAATTGCCACGTGCTCGCCGACTCGCCCATCCAGCCTGCCCGCCACGCCAGCATGCCGATGGCGGCAAGGCAGCCGGTGAGCAGTGGCGCACCCAGGGCGAACGCGGCCGTCGTGCCGCATTCTCGGCGTTGCTTCCATACCTCGCGCAGGTCCAGCTCGATTCCGGCGATCCAGACGAAGATCATCACCGCCCACCAGGCGATGCCGTTGAGCGCCGCGATCACCGGCGGCGCGAACACGGTCGCGTAGTAGCCGGGAAAGATTTTTCCGAGCACCCCGGGCCCGAGCAGAATGCCGGTGAGGATCTGCACCACCACCAGCGGTGCCCAGTAGTCGGTTCGAAACACGCGCCAGATCAGATAAGGCACGCCAAGGATGATCGTCATCGCGATCAAGAACAGTTCCGTCGTGCTCATTCGCTCTCCCCAAGCCCCGGCAGAGCGTACAGGACCGCACACTCTTACGAACACCACCCCGGCTCACCGGTGGCCGGCCGGGCAGGCGCCGATTTATCGGCGATGGCTGCTCGCCGCCTCGCTCAACGATAATCGCAACGCCCGCGCCATCGGCTCGACGTCCCCCTCCACCACCGTCCACACGGTCGCCCCCTCCAGCCGCGCGATCGCATCCCCCGCCAGCTCGCGCGCACGCGCCTCACCCACCGACGGTGCCAGCAATGCCGCCAGCCTGTCGCGCTGTCCGGTGAAGAACCCACGCACCGCGTTCGCCGCGTCCGGGGTATCGGGTCCCGATGCGCCATAGGCCAGATGCAAGCCGACGCAGCGGGTCTCCGCCGACAAGCCACGGGCGATCCGTTCCAGCACCACGCCATAGGCGGCGAGAGGATCGGCTTCCGGCAGGTCAACGAACAGTTCGTCATTGGTCAGGGTGAGTACTTCGGGTACCAGGGCTTCCTTGGTCGGGAAGCGCGTGTACAGGCTGGCCTTCTTCAGGCCGACCTTCGTGGCGAGGTCCTGCATGGAAGCGCCGTCGTAGCCGTGATGTCGAAACAGCTCCCGTGCCTCACGCACGATCGAACCCAGGCTTGCTTTCATCGAATCCTCCGCATAAGCTACCGACCGGTCGGATCTATTTTAACAGATCGGCCCTCGAAGTTCATTCCCCCCGGAGACCCGCCATGAATGCTCCCGCTCCCGTCCTTCCGACCGTCCGCTACCGCAGCCAGGCCGTCGGCAACGTCGATGTCTTCTACCGRGAGGYCGGCCCGGCCGACGCTCCGGTGATCCTGCTCCTGCACGGGTTTCCGACCTCCGGCCACATGTTCCGCGACCTGATTCCGCTGCTGGCCGACCGCTACCGCGTGATCGCCCCTGACCTTCCGGGCTACGGCCAGACGAAGGCCCCGAAGCGGGGCGACTTCGACTACACGTTCGACAACCTGGCGCAGGTCGTCGGTGGCTTCGTCGATGCGATCGGCCTGACCAGCTACGCGCTCTATATCTTCGACTACGGCGCGCCAACCGGCCTGCGCCTGGCACTCGCCCACCCGGAGCGGGTCACCGCGATCATCACGCAGAACGGCAATGCGTACCTCGACGGCTTCAGCGCGGGCTGGGAGTCGTGGCAGCGTTACTGGCGCGAGCCCACGCCGGCAAACCGGGAGGCCACCCGCGACGCGCTTGCGCCGGAAACCATTCGCGACATCCAGTACGGCACGGGCACCGATCTGAGCCGGTTGTCGCCGGATGGCTACACGCTGGATATCGCCTATATGGGCCGCCCCGGCGCCGACGAGATCCAGCTCGACCTGATCCTCGACTACCGCAGCAACGTCGCGCTCTACCCGGATTTCCAGGCGTATTTTCGCGCGCACCAGCCGCCGCTACTGGCCGTGTGGGGCAAGCACGATCCGTTTTTCATTCCGCCCGGCGCCGAGGCCTATAAGCGTGACCTGCCGGAGGCCGAGGTGCACTTCCTCGACACGGGGCACTTCGCACTGGAGACCCATGCGAACGAGATCGCCGGTTACATCCGTGACTTCCTCGGTCGCAAGCTGAAAGCCTGAGGTAGGTCGCCGCCGTCGCCTTCACATCGGCGGCTGCGAGAGTTCCTTCGCATTGAGATAGCCGTCCTTGTTCCGGTCCAGTTTGTGGAACTGGTGGATCAGGTTGCGCTGGAACGCGTCGAGATGGATCGGCCGGGCGCCGGGCCGCATGGGCCCGTCGTTCGCGTCGATCACGCCGTCTCCGTTCACATCCATGCGCAGGAAGCCCTGGCTCATGTAGCGAACGTACTCCGCCTCGTCGACCCGGCCGTCACCGTTCGCATCCATCCGCTGGAGGTATTCAGCGGGAGTGCGCGGATAGTCCTGGGCGGATACCGCGCTGGCGAAGAGCGTGAAAGCCACGAAGGCGTATGGACGTCGATTCATGGGGCGGGAGTCTGCGCGATCGCCCCGCGTTTGTCGCCCCATGCGTCGTGGGAGTACCTTTGGCTTCTTACCCTCCAGCCAAGGGAACGCCGATGATCTACGACAGCATTCTCGACACGATCGGCCGCACGCCGATCGTCCGCCTTCATCGCCTGGCGCCTTCGCACGTCACGCTCTACGCCAAGGTCGAGTCGTTCAATCCGGGTGGCTCGGTCAAAGATCGCCTGGCCATCGCGGTCATCCTCGATGCCGAACAGAAAGGCCTGCTGAAACCCGGCGACACGGTCGTCGAGGCTACCTCGGGAAACACCGGCGTCGCCCTGGCCATGGTCTGTGCGGCGAAGGGCTACAAGTTCGTCGCAACCATGGCGGACAGCTTCTCCGTCGAGCGTCGCAAGCTGATGCGCGCCTATGGCGCCCGGGTGATCCTGACCCCCGCTGCAGAACGGGGTAGCGGGATGGTCCGCCGGGCCGAGGAACTTGCCGCGAAGCACGGCTGGTTCCTGCCGAGGCAGTTCGCCAACCCGGCCAATCCGGCATACCACCGCAGCACCACCGCGGCCGAGATCCTGCAGGACTTCGCCGGCCGTCGCCTCGATGCCTTCGTCACGGGCTGGGGCACCGGCGGCACGCTCACCGGCGTCGGCGAGATGCTCAAGCTGGCCCGTCCCGACACGAAAATCGTCGTCTCCGAACCAACGGCCGCGCCGCTGCTTGCCGACAAACCCTGGTCGCCACACAAGATCCAGGGCTGGACGCCGGACTTCGTGCCCGAGGTCCTCAACCGGAAGGTCTTCGACACCAATATCCCGGTAGACGAGGTCGTGGCCCGCGACACCGCGCGCCGGCTGGCGAAAGAGGAAGGCCTGTTCGTTGGCGTCTCGGCGGGCGCGACAGTGGCTGCGGCCCTGGCCTTCGCCGAAAGCGCCGCAAAGGACAGCGTCATCCTCGCCATGCTTCCCGACACGGGTGAGCGCTACCTGTCGACCTTCCTGTTCGAGGGCGTGGAAGAAGGGTCCGACACCGAATGGCTCGAAAGCCTCGGGTGATCGCCCGGCCTCGGCGGCGGTCCCGTTAATCGCTCCGAACGGGATCGCTGCATTGCCATCACATCGTGGTCGTCACGGTAGTCGCCTGAATTGAAGAGGAGACCCCCATGACCTTTTTGCGCCGCAAGACCATCAGCGAGGCGCTCCTCGCGCAAGCCCGGCAACTCTCGCAAGACTACACACCCCGCGATGCTTACGATCTGGCGCGGGGTTACGCGCGTGACTACGCCGGACGTGCCGGCACGCTGGCCAGCCAAGCGTTGACGACGACCAAAGCGCGGGCCATTAGTGGCCGGGCCGGAAGGAACCGTATGAGACTGGGCATCGCCATCGGTGTCGGTCTTGGCGTGAGTGCGCTCGCCACGGCATGGTTGCTCGCCCGCCGGAAGGCACTTACGCAGGACGAGTACGACGAGCACGACCCCACGCGTTACCGCCCCACCAACGCGAGCGGCGATGCACTCGATGGCACGGGCGAGGACAACCCCGTGCCGGGCGAAACGGGACTGTACTGAGACCGTCGCTTCCGGATTCAGGCGGCCGCAGCAGGCCGCCTGCGCAACACGGCCAACGGCTGCGCCCATGTCGCCCCCGGCCGCCGCTTGCTCGTCACCAGCGTCAGATCCGATGGCTGGAACACATTGACGTTATGCGTGGCCGGCGTGGTCAGGATGTACTGGGCTCGCGTGGATTTCAGGAATGCACCCACCTTGTCGATGTTGAAGATATCCAGATGCGCGAAGGGTTCGTCGATGAAGACGAAGCCGCCGGGACGATCTTCATCGCGCATCAGCGCCACCAGCAACAGCAGCGATTTCATCACCTGCTGGCCGCCGGATGCTTCGCCGTCGTCCATGCCGATCCAGCCCTTCTTGTCGAACTCGAAGCGCACATGCAACGCCGCCGACGCGAGCGTGAGGTCGTCGTTGCTCAACTCCGGGAGCTCGACGTCCACGCCGATGCCCGCCAGTTCGGCGAGTACCTTGAGGTTCTTTGCGTAGCGCCGGACCGTGTTGCGCAGGACCTGGATGTACGCGCCACGTGCTTCGTGCGTGATACGCGAGGCGCGCTCAAGGTGGATGCGGCGCTTCTCGAGATCGAGCTTGAGACCGTCGTGGTCAGTCCACAGCTTCTCGCGCAGCGCGACGACACTGGCATCCTGCTCCCAATGGCCTTCCTCGAGACGACGCTCGATGCGTTCGATCTCGCGGCGCACGGAAGAAGGCGATTCGTAGCGTTCGCGCAACGCGGCCATGGCGGCGCGACTGCGGTGGGCGAGGCCGACATGCGCGCGTTTGGCACGGAAGGCCTTGAGGCGATCGATCTGGTCGTTGCGCAGCTGATGGTGTTGGCGCACGGCATCGGCAAGCTGGTTCTGCACGACCCGCTGTTCGCGGGCGGCGTTGTCACGTGCGTTGGACGTTTTCAGTCGTCTGTCGCGCACGGCCTCGTAGTGGTTCTCGGCAGCCACATGGCTGTCCGCCGTGCGCTGAACGTCTTCTCGCAGGCGCATCTGCTGCTCATGCGCTTCGCTGAATTCGTCGGCGCGGTCGGCGAGCTGGCTGCTTGCACTGGCACCGCGAAGCACGCCTTCGGCATCGGTCGCGCGGGCCAGGGTTTCCTTGCGTTCGCTCGCGATGTCGCGAAGGCGGCTTTCGATCTCGCGCAGCTTCGCCTCGCCATCGCGCAACTGTCGGTCACGCGCGCCGGCACCGAAGTACATATCGTCGACGCCGAGGTGTCGGCCGCCGCGACGTTCGCGGAAGTAACCCTGCGGGGTGATCCAGTCCTGCTCGCGCCCGAACGCCGAACCGTCGGCGATATCCTCTACGCGACGGATACGATCGAGGTTGCGCAGGAGCCAATCCGGCGCCGCGGCGGAGAACTCGACGACCTCGAGAAGGGAGCCCCGCGTGGCCTTCTCCGCGGGTGCCCGATCGGCCACGACGAAGTGCTTGTAGCGATGCTGCTCACCGAGCTTCCAGGCCTTCTCGCGGTCGCGCGGATCGTCGAGCAGGACCACATGGCGATAGCCCGCCAGCACCGCTTCCACGGCCGGCTGCCAGCGCGGTTCGACGATCTCGACAATCTCGCTGAGCATGCTGTGACGGATGCCCGCGCCTTCGAGTGCGCGGCGGAAGTCGGCCTCGAAATCGGGCGTGTAGCGGCGGCCGCTACGCCATGCCGAGAGTTGGCTGGTGAGCGTGGTCAGCTGCTGGCGAAGCGTGGTCTCTTCGCCTTGAAGCGCATTGACACGTGCGCGGGCATCGCGTGCCACATCGGCCAGGCGCTCGTGATCGGCGCCGCCTTGCGCGGCGACCATCTCACGCAGGCGTAGCTCCTGCTTGATCAGAAGATCGTTCTGGGCGAGCTCGGCGCGAGCGGCATCGAGGCTCTTCTGGGTCTGTTGCCGGGCGAGATCGGCCTCGTGCTGCTCGCCGCGAAGGGTCTCTCCACCCGCATCGAACTCGCCGAGCTGGCGCGTGAGTTCGGCATCGCGCGCTTCGAGTTCGCCGACACGACGCTTGACGCCGGTCAGCGGGGGTCGCGCGCCACGGATGCCGGCCCCAAGCTCGGCGAGCTCGGTTCTCGGCAGGATGTCGGCAACCAGGTCGACGCGCTCGCTCTTGAGTGCATTCCATTCCTGGAACGAACGCGCGCGGGCCTCGGCTTCCTGCAGGCTTACGCCGATGAGGGAAAGCTGGTGCTCGAGGCCGTGCTGTTCGCGGTCGGCCTCGTTCTGCTCGTTGCGCGCACGCTGGTAGTCGTCGAGCACGGCCTTGTCGCCGAAGACATCGAAGACCAGGTCCAACAGTGCTTTCGGTGGCATCTGGCAGAGCTTGTCCGTCGCACCCTGTTCGAGGGTGAGCACGCGACGGATGGCCTGTGACAAGCCGGCGCCTTCGAGACGCACGCGATACTCGCGCAGTCCCAGGAAGTCGTTGCGGGCCTCGATTTCCTCCACGCTGACATCGCCGCCGACCACGGCATAGTGTCGCGTCCACTCGCCACCTTTCTTCTGAATGCGGCAGGCGAGCGTGACCTCACGGTCCATCAGCGGAAAGAAGGGGCGCTCGCCGCTCGGCCCCGGCGTGTTGCCGACACGGGCGCGCAGCCAGGCGAAGGGCTTGCCGTTGTGGCGCAGATAGCTCTTGTAG
>NZ_JBFUIT010000137.1:0-9704 GCF_056401735.1 Luteibacter sp. P4_D7_3 | reverse complement strand
ATACACGGCGGCATCGGCCGTGCTGTCGTGCATGCCCAACGGCTCGAACAGCTTCCGGCGAAGCCACTCGGCATACGGTACCCCCGTCTTCTCCTGGAGGATGAATCCGGCAAGATCGAAACCGAGGTTGGAGTAGCGGTAGCGCTCCCCCACCGGGTAACGCAGCCAGGTATCGGAGATGCTTCGCACATGGGCGGTGAAGCCTGCCGTGCCGGGCTCGTAGTTGTTGCCGACGGGGGCTTCGTGCGTAAAGCCCGCTCGATGGCTGAGCAGAAGGCGTAGCGTAATGCGGTCCTGCGGGTTCGACTCGAAACGGCTGTTGACTTTGAATCCGGGCAAATAGCGGGAGATCGGTGCATCGAGGTCGAGCAACCCATCCTGCGCCGCGAGGAGCACTCCCACTGCAGTGAAGTTCTTCGAGGTGGATTGGATACTGAA
Organism: Luteibacter sp. P4_D7_3; assembly: GCF_056401735.1. Taxonomy (NCBI): domain Bacteria; kingdom Pseudomonadati; phylum Pseudomonadota; class Gammaproteobacteria; order Lysobacterales; family Rhodanobacteraceae; genus Luteibacter; species Luteibacter sp. P4_D7_3. The sequence continues at coordinate 9,266 of NZ_JBFUIT010000137.1, read as the reverse complement.
AATCGTCTGTTCATCGACGGCGACCGCCGCATGACCGCCGGTCGTCCCGAAACCTTCGACCCAGGCCACCTTCCCACTCTCGATGAGGCAGACAGAAGTCCCCTCGATGCCTTCGGTGCGCATGGCTTCGAGGATGGCGGCACGCTCGGCGTCGATCAGCGTACCGGCCGTTCCCGAGGTAGCGCGCGTGGCGGGAAGGCTTTCGACACGCCCGTTCATGCCGATGGCACCCACGGCGATGCCGGCTGCCGCATGCGCCAGGAATGAGCGGCGATTCATGCTGGGGCTCATGAGGTCTCTCCCTGCTGGGTGGCGGCAGGTTCAACCATCAAATCCGAAAGGTCAACCCGAGCCACGCCGGAAGACATCAGGGACATCGACCGGGCGTTGTCGCCCGATCGATGCCACCCGGTTACTGGCTGATGCGATACATCACGGTCGCATGCGGCTCCAGCCTGGTCTTGATCGAGCCATCGCCCTTCGTGTCCGTGTGTGCCCATAGGTCGCGCACGGTGTGGCTGCCGCCGGCCTTCAGGCCAATCTCGGTCGCGGCGACGGCGACGTCCTTCGCGGTATCGGCTTCGTTGAACACCGCCACTGCGCGGCCGCCATCCTTCAGCGGTTTGACGATGACATGGATGCCGCCGGCATCACGCACCTGCTTGCCCTGTACGCCGAGCGGATCCTGGTCGATGGCGATGACGTCCTTGTTGAGCAGGATCTGCAGCGCCTCGGGCTTCACGGTGCGCAGGTCGGTGCCGATCAGCAGCGGCGAGGCCATGATCGACCACAGGCTGAAGTGACTGCGGTATTCGACATCCGTCATGCCGCCGTTACCCACTTCGAGCATGTCCGGGTCGTTCCAGTGGCCGAGGTGCGCGTAGCGATCGAGTACCACGTTCTGCTTGAAGATCTTCAGCATCGAGGGGTAGTTGTCGCTGATGTCGCCGGTGGTGCGCCAGGAGCTCGCGTCCACGGGGTCCTTGCCCGCCCAGAGCCAGGGTTTGTTCTCGCCCCACTCGCACATGCTGAAGAAGATCTGCCGGCCGCTGCCGCGCAGGGCCTCGGCCATGTCGGTGTAACGCTTGTGCGCGTCCACCTTCTGGTTGTTGCAGTTGTCGTACTTGAGGTAATCCACGTGCCATGAGGCGAAGGTCTTCGCGTCGTCCTTCTCGTGGCCAAGGCCGCCCGGGAAACCGCGGTTCTCCTCCAGGGGCTCGCAGGTCGAAACGCCCGCGCTGGAATACAGGCCGAACTTGAGGCCACGCTCATGGATATAGTCGGCGAGTGCCGCGATGCCGCTCGGGAAACGCTTCGGGTTGGGCTGCAGATGGCCGTCCTTGTCGCGCTGCCAGTTGGCCCAGCAGTCGTCCACGTTGACATACGTGTAGCCGGCATCACGCAGCCCGAGGCTGATGAACTTGTCGGCGACGCCGCGGATCATTCCTTCGTCAAACTCGGCGCGGCAATGCGTGGAGTTCCAGTTGTTGAAGCCCATCTGCGGCAGGACGGACGCCGTCTCGTCGGCCTTCACCGGCGCGGCGGCGATGCCAGCGGCGCAGACCAGTGCACTGAGAACCGCGCCTCGCAGAATGTTCGTCATGGAATCGCTCATCGATACGCCTCGTGTCGGGAGAAGGGAATGGGTCATGGCATGCCCACCGTGGACGTGCCAAGGATGGGTTGCTTGCGCGTGCTGAGCACGGGTGCACCTTCCACGAGAAGGTCGAGCACGACGAGCTGGTTACCATGTGGCTTGAGCCACACACCCGGTACGTAGAGGGTGCGTTGTGGGCCGATGCTCCAGGTACGCCCCAGCGCATGGCCGTTGAGCCAGACGAAGCCCTTGCCCAGCCCCGCCGTGTCCAGGAACGTGTCCGCGTCGGCATTGCCAGAGGCAGGCGCGTCGAACGTCGCGCGATAGAAGCACGGCGCATGCTTGCACGCCGCCGAGGTGTAAGACAGCGAGGCGCTGTTGGCGAACGGCAGCGAGTAGTTCTGCCAGTCACGCAGCGGCTGGCCGTTGAGGGTGACGCCACCCAGGATGCCCTTGCGCTCGTTCAGCATTTTCTCGCCGAAGTTGATGCGCCCGTCGTTCTGAACGAGCAGGTCCAGCGTGTCGCCCTTGTGCAAGGCAACCTTCAGGCTGTCCTGCTTCAGCCGGCGATCGAGCGTGCCGATCCGCTTGCCGTTGATGTAGATCTGCGCATAGTCGTGCAGGGTGTCGATGTGCAATTCGCCGGACGCGTCGACGTCGATGTGTTTGCGATAGAGGATGTCGCCATAGGCCTGATCCATCGACTCCATGGTTCTAGGCTCGGCCGAGGGCACCGGTGCTGGCAGGTTGTCCCACAACGATGCCGACTCACCCAGTCGAATGCCGCCGATCGCCTGCGTCCCCGGTGTGGCAGGCACGGGTGGCAAGGCCACGCCGGTTTCCCTGGCGATCACCTCGCGCGCAGCCAGGTACTTCGGGGTGGGACGCCCGCTCTCATCGAGGGGACTGTCGTAGTCGTAGCTGGTGACATCCGGCTGGTAGCTGTTGTCGTCCCAGTTGGCGCCGTTCATCCAGCCGAACGAGGTACCGCCGTGGAACATGTAGAAGTTGACCGAGTAGCCCTGCTTGAGCATCCATGACAGTTCGTYGGCCACCTTCTTTGCCGGGGCAACGTGGTGCGGTGCACCCCAGTGGTCGAACCAACCGATCCAGTACTCGCCGACCATGTACGGGCCACCGGGCTGCCAGGTGTGCAACTTTTCAAACTTCTGCGGGGCGTGGCCCACGCCGAAGTTGATGACCTGCACGACGCCGGGCAACGAGCCGGGCTGTTCCGCGCTGTCGGAGGTGGTGAGCAGCGACGCATTGAACCCGCCGTCGACGATGCCGTGACGGATCTGCTCCATGTAGGCGGTATCCGTACCGAAGCTGCCGTACTCGTTCTCGACCTGTACCGCGATGATGTTGCCACCGCGACTCAACTGCAGCGGTGCCAGCTCCTGCCCCAACCGATGCAACCAGCGCTGGGCCGGCTGCATGAACTTCGGGTCGGTGCTGCGTACCTTGACGTCGGGCTCCTTCAGCAACCAGGAGGGCAACCCACCGAACTCCCATTCGGAACAGACATAGGGACCTGGACGCAGGATCACGTACAGGCCCTCCTCCTTCGCCTCACGGACGAACTCGGCGACGTCGTTCTGCCCACTGAAGTCGTAGTGGCCGGGGGTCGCTTCGTGGGCGTTCCAGAACACGTACGTCGTGATGGTGTTCAGGCCCATCGCCTTGGCCATCTTCAGGCGATCCCGCCAGTATTCGCGCGGGACACGGGCGTAGTGCATCTCACCGGAAACGATGCGGAACGGCTTGCCGTCGAGGACAAAATGGCCCTTGTCGATGGTCATCGGCTGGCCCGCCGCGGCGGGTGCCGCGGCGGCCATGGCGCAAGACAGGACACCCAGGACGACGGATGCCACAACCTTCAATGGCAGCATCAGAACGTGCCTCGCAGGCCTACCGTGTAAATGGTGCCGTCCGCTTCGGCGTACAGGAAGCGATTTTTGTACACGGAGTAGTCGTAGAGGTGCTCGTGCGTCAGGTTGGTGCCTGAGACGAAGACCGACACGTGCTTGTTCAACGCATAGCTCGCGCTCAGGTCCAACTGCCCGTAGGCACTGCGCGTGGCCGGCTGGGCACCCGAGCCATAGGCGAGGCTCTCCAGGTACTTACCGCGCCAGTTGTACGCCGCGCGCACCTGCACGGGACCCTTTTCGTAGTACAGGCTCGCATTGGCCGAGTCACCGATACCCGGCACGGCGAACTTGCCCGATGCCGCGATGACGCCCGGGCTGAGCGCCGTGCTGCTCTTCACGTGCGTGTAGTTAAGCGCCATGCCCAGGCCGTTGAAGGGTTCGGGCAACAGATGCGTGAACTGGTAGTTGAAGGTGACCTCTTCGCCGTAGATATTCGACGAGTTGAGGTTGATCGGCTGCGTGAGCGACCAGATGAACGGCTGTCCGGTGTTCGCGTTCGTGAGGAACGGCACCGGCGTGCTCACCAGCGTGCTGAAGTTGCTGACCTTCTTGTAGAACCCTTCCACGGCGATATAGCTGGCATCGTCGATGTACCACTCAAGGCCCATGTCGTAGTTACGCGAGGTGTACGGCTGGAGATCCGGATTGCCCTGCGAGATGGTCAACGAGTTCGGGCGCGTGCCGAAGCTCTTGTTGTAGTACAGATTGCTGAGTGCCGGCGGCGTCAGTGTCTTGGACAGCGAGAAGCGGTAGATCAGATTGTCCAGCACGTTCAACTTCAGGTTCATCGACGGCAGCCACTTGTGATAGCCGCCCTTCGCCGACTGCGATGCCAACGGGCCGTAGGTCACCTGGCCGTTGCTGGTGTCGTTCGGATCCACGTAGTACGCGATCGGCGGCTGGTTGACTGCGGTGGACGTCGAAACGATGTTGAGATAGCGCACGCCGACGTCGATCGCCCAGGGCATGTTCCAGACGTCCCCACCGAAGACAGCCTTGGTGAAGAATGACTTCTCCTTCTCGCCTACGTCGTTGTAGCTGCCGGGGTTGGGAATGGCGTCCAGGGTGCCGCCGTTGGCGGCCAGACCGGCAAGCAGCGCGGCGCGCTTGTCGTCGGGGAGCTGGTTATACGCGGCCGGCGAGGCAAGCCAGCTCAGGTAAGCACGCGGATCGTACTGAATCCACTGCGATGGCTGGCCCGGGGACGAGACTCCCTTGATTTTCGGCGGTGCATTGAACACGTACGCACCGATGGCGTCCGGCGGAACGGGAATGGAATAACCGCAATAGGCGTTACAAAGGATGCCGTTCGGCGTGCCGAAGCTGACCGACTTCACCCATTCGTTGGTGTACTGGACGCCAGCCTCGAGCCGATTCAGCACGCCGTCGTTGAAGGCCTTGTCCAGCTTGAACTGGTAATTGTCGACCTTGTTGGTGACGTTGTTGCCCGAACCTGCGTTGCAGCAATGTGCCGCGAGGTTGTCCATGTTGGTGGACGAGAGGACGTTCGAGGAGGTCGGCGGCTGGTTGTCGCCGTTGTTGGTCCAGGTTGGATTGGTGCCGAAGTTCTTCGCGCCGACCACGAGGAAATAGCCGTCGGCGCTCTGCTTGTTCCAGGCCTTGGAGCTGGCCACGTCAAGACTGAGCTTGGTCGAATCGTCGATGTCGAAGCCGAGATTCAGGCCGTTCTGGTAGCTCTTTTCGTAGCTGGGCGTATACGACGCGACATAGTCGTTCGCCATGACGTTCGGGCCCGAGCTGTTACGCACATAGCTCAGCGCGGTGCCGTTGGCGTCGGTCGTCAGCGACTGGATATCGGAGGTGTTGCCGTACTGACCGAACTCATGCTCGATCGGGTCGACCTTGTAGCTCGAATACATGGTGTCGAACGCGACCGTGAGCTGGTCGATCGGCTTCCAGTCCATGGCGCCGCTGAAGCCCTTGCGGGTGCGTGTCTCGTCCAACACGTTGCTTGCCAGGGTTTCCGGGACCGCCACGTTCGTATAGGTGGGCTTGGCCGCGCCAGGAACGGTGTAGATGTCCTGGTTGGCATACCAGGAATTGGCCTGCGTATTGAGCTGGGTGTCCTTCCGCTTGTAGTAGGTCGCCGAAGCCATCCAGCCGAAGGTGTGATCCTTGTTAGTCCAGCCGAACAGGCCAGAGGCCTTCGGCGTGGTCTTACCCTTCCAGTCGCCGGTCAGGTTGCTGTTGATGCCCGCCCCGCTCCACGCCCCATGGTAGCCATTGAAATCCAGCGGCCGCGCGGTCTGGATGTCCACCACGCCGCCGATGTCGACTTCGGAGATATCGGCTGAGGAAGTCTTGTTGACCTGGGCGACGCTGATGATTTCCGACGGCAGTACATCGAAGTTGAAGGCACGCGAGCCGGAGGCGGTGGCCATCGGCCGGCCATTGATGGTGACGGCGACGAATTCGGGACCGAAGCCGCGCACCGCAATCTGGCTGGACTCACCGCCACTGCGGTTCACCGACACGCCCGGTACGCGCTGGAGCGCGTCGGCCACGTTCGGGTCGGGGAACTTGCCTGCCTCTTCCGCTGAAATGGAGTCGACGACGTTGACGGAATCCTGCTTGATCGCCTGCGCGCGCTGGAGCGCCGCCAGCTGGCCGGTGACCGCCACCCCTTCCAGTTCGGTCACCTTCTTATCGTCGGTCTTGCCCTTCGCGGGCTTGGTAGCCTGATCGGGCGTCGTCGCCGACTGCGCTTCGGCCTGAGCCGTTCCCGGCGCCGGTGCCGGTGCCGGCGCTGTCTGCGCGTACCCTGGTGCGCCGTAACCCACCATCCAGGCGACACCCGTTGCCACAAGCGATCGCCGCACGGCGACCGCCAATTTCGTTAGCTGCATGGCTACCCTCCCCCACTCTGTGGACTACCCCAATGTGCACACACAGCTTGCCGCCCGAAGCCCGCCTGCACCGTTACCCACAACGACGCCTTGAAGCCTCGCTATCCCTGTCTCCCCAACCCCTGACAGAGCGGCCAACTGCCACCGTTTATTTGTAGTATTTAATAATATTACCTAGCTTTCCCCCGGCAACAAGCTGCGGCGCAGCATGACAAGTCGCATGAGCCGGTCTAGGTTTATTTTGTACGACAAATGAATTTTCCCTGGGGCAGCGGATAGCTCGATGATGAGTAACGAAGACCAGCAGACGACCTTGGGCGAAGCGCATTCCGACCTGATGGACCGGCGTCGGTTCCTGAAGCTGACAGGCGCCGTGGCGGCCATGCTGCCATGGCTCGGGCTGCCCAGGTTCGCTGAAGGCGGCCCCGCGGAACGCCCCGTTGGCGCTATACCGGCGGCAACCGCAAGGCACACCCTCTGGTACAACACGCCGGCACCGGAGTCGAACCTGCTGCGCGAAGGACTGCCGATCGGCAACGGACGTCTTGGTGCGCTGGTCGGCGGCGACCCCGCCTCGACCTTCCTCTATCTCACGGACGCCACGATGTGGCTGGGCAAGCGTGAGGTGGTGCTGGGTGACGATGGCCAGCCCGACTATTCCACCGAACACTTCGGCAGCCTGGCGATGCTCGCCAAACTGTATCTGTCCGTGGAAGGGCACGAGGCCGCGCATATCACCGACTACCGGCGCGAGCTGGATCTTGGCCAGGGAACCCTGCGCGTTTCGTATCGAAAAGACGGCATCGCCTATACGTGCGACGTCTTCGCCAGCCACCCGGATGACGTCATCGTCGTCCATCTGACTCAGGCCGGCGGCGGTCTCTTTAGTGGTTCGGTGGCGTTGCATGGCACGCACGGCGAGAACCCGCCGGCCGGTAGCCACTTCGACGGCGTGCTGGAGAACGGCCTCAAGTACGCGGCGAACGTCGTGGCTGTCGCGGCTTCAGGTACCGTAAGAGAAGACGCAAAGGGACTTCACTTCGCGAACTGCAGCGCGCTTACGGTCCTGTTTTGTGGCGGCACCAACTACGCACCGGATTTGGCATCGAACTACATGGATGCTTCGCTCGATCCATTGGCGCTTTCGATAAAGAAAACGAAAGCCGCAGCCACACAGACCTCAGCCACGCTACTGCATACTCACGTAGCGGACTATCGTTCCCTGTTCGATACGATGAGGGTCGACCTCGGTGCATCGACGGACGCACAGCGCGACATGGACACCTGGACACGCCTCCAGGCTCGGGCCGCCGCGGGCTCGCCTGCCGATCCGGAACTGGAAGCGTCCTATCTGCAGTTCGGACGCTACCTGACGATCGCCGGCTCGCGGGACAGCTTGCCAACCGGGCTGCAAGGTCTCTGGATCAGCGACAACGCGCCACCCTGGATGGCCGACTATCACAACGACATCAATATCCAGATGAACTACTGGCTGCCCGATCGCGCCGGGCTGCCTTCGTGCTTCGATGCATTCACCAGGTATTGCCTCAGCCAGGTCGAGGCCTGGACAAACCTCACACACGTACACTTCAACGATCCGCGCAACGCGTACCGCAATAGCTCCGGAAAGATCGCCGGCTGGACGGTGTGCATTTCGACCAATATCTACGGTGGCGGGGGTTGGCGGTGGCACCCGGCCGGGAATGCGTGGCTGTGTAACAACCTGTGGCAGCACTATCAATACAACCCGGATCGCGCCTACCTTGCGCGCATCTATCCGCTACTCAAGGGCGCCTGCAAGTTCTGGGAAGCGCGGCTGATCAACGTAAGCGTGAAGGACCCGGCGACAGGCCTCGCACGCGATGTCCTGATCGACGACGCGGACTGGTCGCCCGAGCATGGACCGACCGACGCGAAGGGCAACACGTATTCCCAGGAATGGGTTTGGGATCTGTTCGAGAACTACCGCCAGGCAAGCTCGCTGTTGGGCAAGGACCCTGGTTATGCCACGTCGATCGCCCAGCTGCAGGCGCGGCTCTATTTGCCACAGGTCAGCAGCAAGACCGGCTGGCTGGAAGAATGGATGACACCGGATAACCTCGGCGAGACGACGCATCGGCATCTTTCTCCGCTGGTCGGCTTCTTTCCTGGCGACCGCCTTCGAGCCGACAGCAGCCCGCCCGGACTGATCGAGGGGGTTACCAGGCTCCTCGAGGCCCGAGGCACGGGTGGCTATGGTTGGGCCTGCGCGTGGCGTGCGATTTGCTGGGCGCGCCTCGGCGACGCTGACAAGGCCTATGGGCTCCTGCTCACCAATCTGCTGCCCTCGAAGAATCACAGCAATGGTACAGCGCAGAATTTCTTCGACATGTACAACATGGATGCGGATACCGACGCCTTTCAGATCGACGCCAACTTCGGCACGCCCACCGCGATGCTGGAGATGCTGTTGTCATCGCGGCCCGGATTGATCGAGCTGTTGCCGGCCTTGCCCAAGGCATGGGCGGCGTCAGGCAGCGTGACGGGTATCGGTGCGCGTGGTGGATTCCATGTCGACCTGTCCTGGCGTAAAGGAAAGCTCACATCCGTCACCGTGCGAAGCGTCGGCGGCGGAGAGACGCGCTTGAAGTGGGGTGCCTGGACCAAGGCCATCGCGCTTCGCCCCGGCACGTCGGTCACTATCGCTCCGGAGTAGTCCTCAGGAATGCCCTGAGTCGCCGCGCCGCCTCCATGATCCCTGCCTCGTGGCGCTCTTCCAGCACGCGCCTTGGCAGTGTCATACCGGAACACCTCTCGCTCAGTCAGCGACGTAGTGATACGGACCAATAGTCGCAGCGCACCAGACGCCGAATCGATGACAGACGGTGGCCC
>NZ_JBFUIT010000136.1:0-9735 GCF_056401735.1 Luteibacter sp. P4_D7_3 | reverse complement strand
ACGATGTACCGCGCCTTGTCGTCCTCGACCTTGAACTTGCCGAAGGCGCCCGTCGTCTCGTTGGTCCAGCCCATGTATTCGCAGAGCTGGATGTCTTCGGCATGAAGGGGCTGGAAGGCATCGTCGAGCACCACGACCGTGGGCGCGAACAGGTAGCTCGAGCTCAGCCAGCGGCCGTTGAGTTCGGCCTTCATCGCGACGGTATAAGGCATCTGCGCGCCCGCCGGCAGGCGGAACGCCAGGAAGTAGCTGCGGTCGCCGTTGAGGTTGGCGACCGGGCTGTCTTTGTCCAGCGAGAAGCGCTGCGGCTGCCAGGGCAGCATGTCCTGATAGGACAGGTCGGCAAAGCTGCCGCAACAGGGCGTGGCGTTGTCGAGTGCCTTGCGTGCGACATCGACCGCGTTCGACGGGTTTTCCGGCGGACGGAAGTTCGGCGGCACGATGGCTTTCATCGTATGGCAGGCCGCGAGCGTGAGCATCGCGGCGGCGAGGAGCAGGGAACGGAGCAGGGAAGGGGGCATAAGGGTTGTGGTTCTTAGAACTCGGCACTCCCTGCCGCGCGGGGATAGGGGATAGCGTCGCGAATATTTGCGAGGCCGCAGACGTAGACGAGCAGGCGCTCGAAGCCAAGGCCGAAGCCGGCATGCGGTACCGTGCCGTAGCGGCGCAGGTCGCGATACCAGTTGTAGACCTCCTTATCGAGGCCGAACTGGTCCATGCGGCGGTCGAGGTAGTCCAGGCGCTCTTCACGCTGCGCACCGCCGATGATCTCGCCGATGCCGGGCGCGAGGACGTCCATGGCTGCCACGGTCTTGCCGTCGTCGTTGAGGCGCATGTAGAACGCCTTGATCTCTTCGGGGTAGTTCATGACGACCACGGGGCGGCCGATATGTTCCTCGGCGAGGTAGCGCTCATGTTCCGTCTGCAGGTCGATGCCCCAGGCGACCGGGTGTTCGAACTTCTTGCCCGACTTCTGCAGGATCTCGACGGCCTCGGTGTACTGGATGCGCTCGAACGGCTTGGCGATGAACGCTTCCAGGCGCGAGATCGCGTCCGGCTGGATGCGCTCGGCGAAGAAGGCCATATCGTCGGCGCGCTCGTCGAGCACCGCCTTGAAGATGCCCTTGAGGAACAGCTCGGCCAGGTCGGCCATGTCGTTGAGGTCGGCGAACGCGACCTCGGGCTCCACCATCCAGAACTCGGCCAGGTGGCGGGTGGTGTTCGAGTTCTCGGCGCGGAAGGTGGGGCCGAAGGTGTAGACCTTGCTCATCGACAGGGCGTAGGCCTCGACGTTGAGCTGGCCGGAGACCGTCAGGAACGCTTCGCGGCCGAAGAAATCCTTGCGCCAGTCGATGCCGCCCTTGTCGTCGCGCGGCAGATTGGCCAGGTCCAGGGTGGACAGGCGGAACATGTCACCGGCGCCTTCGGCGTCCGAGGTGGTGATGATCGGCGTATTGATCCAGAAAAAGCCCTGCTCGGTGAGCAGGCGGTGGATCGCCATCATCATGGTGTGGCGTACACGGGTCACGGCACCGAAGAGGTTGGTGCGCGGGCGCAGGTGGGCGACCTCGCGCAGGAACTCCATGGAGTGCTGCTTGGGCTGGATGGGATAGGTGAGCGGATTCTCGACGAAGCCGGTCACTTCGATGCGGGTGGCCTGGATTTCGTAGGCCTGGCCCTTGCCCTGGGAAGGGACGAGCTTGCCCGTGGCGATGATGCCGGCGCCGGCCGAGAGGCGTTTCACGTCCGTCTCGTAGTTGGCCAGGTCGGCGGTGGCGACCACCTGGATCGGGGCGAAGCAGGAGCCGTCGCTCACGTTCACGAAGGACAGGCCGCCCTTGGATTCACGCAGGGTGCGGACCCAGCCGCGTACAGTGACTTCGTGCTCCGCTGCGGTCGTGCCGCCAGCGAGGGCCTGCTTGACGCTTACCACCGTCATCGATTGAAACTCCAGAAAAGGCACCGCACATTAATGAGGGCGCATGGGACGCGACCCTGCATGATAATGTAAGGGCCACGTGAACGGCAGCGTTCTCCCGATATACCACGGTAAAAAAACGTCTTCATGAGCATTCAGATCACTCCCGCCGCTTCCGACCGCATGCGCGCCTTCCTCGACAAGGCCCCCGAGGCCGCGGGCGTACGCTTTTCCGTCAAGCGGATGGGCTGCTCGGGCTTCGGCTACGTGGTCGATCTGGCCGGCGCCATCGCCGCCGACGACCAGGTCATGGATATCGACGGTATCCGCGTGGTGGTCGACCCCAAGAGCCTGCCCCTGGTCGAGGGCACCCTGATCGACTTCCAGCGCCAGGGCCTCAACGCTTCCTTCGTCTTCCACAACCCAAACGCCACGGGTGAGTGCGGCTGCGGCGAATCCTTCACCGTCGCCTGAATAGGGACATGTGGGAGCCGATTCATCGGCGAAAAGCCTACGAAGCGGTATAGCCGGGCGCCATCGCCGGCATAGCCGGCTCCCACAAAGAGCCGCCCTCCAAGCCCTGCACCCTTGCGGCAACCCCCGGTTTCTCCTTACAATGCGCGGCTGGCTCTCCCCAAAGGAGGGTCTTCTTGCCTCACCGCACGTTGCGGGAGGCTGCCATCCCCGCAAGGGGTGCATCCACAAGGAGTCACCATGCGTCATTATGAAGTTGTGTTCATGGTCCACCCGGACCAGAGCGAACAGGTGCCTGCCATGATCGAGCGCTACAAAGCGCTGATCGAAGGCGACAACGGCAAGATCCACCGCCTCGAAGACTGGGGCCGCCGTCAGCTGGCTTACCCGATCGCCAACCTCGCCAAAGCTCACTACGTGATGCTGAACATCGAGGTTTCGCAGAACGCCCTGAACGAGCTCGAGACGGGCTTCCGCTTCAACGACGCCGTCCTGCGCCACCTCGTGGTTCGCCGCGACGAGGCCGACCTCGAGCCGTCCTTCATCCTTAAGAGCAAGGAAAAGGACGAGCAGAAGGGTTCGCGTCGCCGTGACGACGACGACGGCAGCGACGATCGCCGCGGCGGTCGCGATAACGACAACGATCGCGACAGCGACGACTAATCGGGGATCACAGCCATGTCTAAATTCTTCCGCCGCCGCAAGTTCTGCCGTTTCACCGCCGAAGGCGTCAAAGAGATCGATTACAAGGATCTCAACACCCTTCGTCAGTACGTCACGGAGAACGGCAAGATCGTCCCGAGCCGCATCACGGGCACGAAGGCACGCTACCAGCGTCAGCTGGCGACCGCGATCAAGCGCGCTCGCTTCCTCTCACTGCTGCCGTACACCGACAACCACGACGTCTGATCACCCTGCGCCCTCCCGTTATCGGTGAGGGCGCCCGGTTTCAGGCATTTCGGACAACCGTCCTGGCTGCACGGGGCCCATTCCGTGCTAACGAAAAGTAAGGAAATACCATGGAACTCATCCTCCTCCAGAAGGTGAAGAACCTCGGTGACCTCGGCGACAAGGTCAGCGTCAAGCCGGGTTACGGTCGTAACTTCCTCCTTCCGACTGGCAAGGCCGCTCGCGCGACCGCCGCCAACCTCGAAGCGTTCGAAGCACGTCGTGCCGAGTACGAAGCCAAGGCCAAGGAGCATCTCTCCGGTGCCGAGGCTCGTGCCGCCAAGCTCGACGGCGCCGAGGTCACGATCGAAGTCAACGCTTCGCCGGAAGGCAAGCTGTTCGGCTCGGTCACGCCGCGCGACGTTGCCGAAGCCCTGACCGCGAAGGGTCTGGAAGTCGACAAGAGCGAAGTGATCCAGGCCGAAGGCCCGTACCGCAATGTTGGTGAGTACGATGCAGTTGTCGTGCTCCACGCCGACATCCAGCAGACGGTCAAGGTCAAGGTGGTCGGCGCGTAAGCTCCGAAACCCCCTGAGATCCTCGGAAGCGGGCGCCGAAAGGCGCCCGTTTTCGTTTCGCCCACAGGTTATCCACAGACTTATCCTCTCACCGGGTGAGACATCCCCGCGTATCATGGCCACACGGCCAGGCTGTCCCGGCCAGGGGCGCCGTCAGCAACACGAGGTATTCCATGTCCTTCAATCCCGAGCGCGGTGAGCGCGGAGACCGCAAGCGTCGTCGTGAGCCCACGCCGTTCGACTCGCTGCGTATTCCTCCGAATTCGATCGAGGCCGAGCAGGCGGTGCTGGGCGGCCTCATGCTCTCGCCCGATTCGCTGGACAAGGTGGCCGACAAGCTCACCGACGACGATTTCTATCGTAAGGACCACCGCCTCATCTGGCGCGCCATCAACGAGCTCGCCAACAAGGGCATGCCCTGTGACGCGATCACGCTGGGCGAATGGTTTGTCGCCAACGACCTCTCCGAGATGGTCGGTGGCGCGACCTACCTCATGGAGCTGGCCAACTCGACACCCAGCGCGGCGAACATTGGCGCCTATGGCGACATCGTGCGCGAGAAGTCCGTGCTGCGCATGCTGATCGATGCCGGCACGTCCATCACCGAGGACGGTTTTCGTCCCGAGGGCAAGAGCGTCCAGGAAGTGATGGAGCTGGCCGAGCAGCGCGTGTTCCGCATCGCGGAATCCGGCGCGCGCGGCAAGAAGGACATCGTCTCCGTACGCGAAGCCGTGGGCGAGGCGTTCCGCATGCTGACCGAGCGCTACGAAAAGCGCGGCCAGCTCACCGGTATCTCCACCGGCTTTACCGATCTGGACGAACTGACCTCGGGATTGCAGCCGTCGGATCTCATCATCGTCGCGGCACGCCCGTCGATGGGTAAGACCGCTTTCGCGCTGAATCTCGCCGAAGCCGCGGCGATGCGCGGCAAGAAGGCCGTGGCGGTGTTCTCGATGGAAATGTCGGCCTCACAGCTGGCTTTCCGTCTGATCTCGTCGCTCGGTCGCGTGCATGCGCAGCATCTGCGTAACGGTGACCTCGCCGAGGAGGACTGGCCGCGCGTCACCTCGGCGATCACCATGCTGTCGGATGCCAAGATCTTCATCGACGACACGCCCGCCATGTCGCCGGTGGAAATGCGTTCGCGTTCGCGCCGCCTGCAGCGCGAGCATGGCCTGGGCCTGATCGTGATCGACTACCTGCAGCTGATGCAGGTGCCGGGCAACAGCGAGAATCGCGCGACGGAAATCTCTGAGATTTCCCGCGGCCTCAAGGCGCTGGCGAAGGAACTCAACGTGCCGGTGATCGCGCTGTCGCAGTTGAACCGATCCCTCGAGCAGCGCGCGGACAAGCGTCCGATGATGTCCGATCTTCGCGAATCCGGCGCAATCGAGCAGGACGCCGACGTCATCATGTTCATCTACCGCGACGACTACTACAACAAGGAGTCGCCGGATAAGGGCCTGGCCGAGATCATCATCGGCAAACAGCGAAACGGCCCCACCGACACCGTGAAGCTGGCCTTCCTCGGCCACTACACCAAGTTCGAGAACTGGGCACCCGATTCCTACGTAGGTACCTTCGACTAAGCGTCGCCTCGGCTCCGATCTCTGTAGGAGCCGATTCATCGGCGAACGGGTGCTTGCGGCACCCTGGCCCGCTGCCGCGGGATCGCCGATGAATCGGCTCCTACAAAAAGCGGCGAGTTTGCTCGGTTAGGCGTACGCTTTCCCTGCCGAAGCGGGGGTGCGCATTGAACACCGACCACTACGATGTCCTGATCATTGGTGCGGGGCTTTCCGGTATCGGGATGGCCTGCCGGCTGGCTACGGCTTGCCCAGAAAAGCGCGTCGGCATCATCGAGCGACGCCACGCCATCGGCGGCACGTGGGACCTGTTCCGCTACCCGGGCGTTCGTTCGGATTCGGACATGTTCACCTTCGGCTACGCCTTCCGGCCGTGGAACGAACTGAAGGTGCTGGCCGATGGCCCGTCGATCCGCGACTACGTCGTGGCGACCGCGCGCGAATACGGCATCGAAGGCAAGATCCGGTTCGGTCTGAGCACGACTCATGCGTCATGGTCTTCGGTCGACTCTCGTTGGACCGTGACCGCCGTCGACGAGCTTGGCGAGAAGCAGGTGTTCACCACCGGCTTCCTTATCGGATGCACAGGCTATTACGCGTACGACCGTGGCTACATCCCGGCCTTTCCCGATCTCGACCGCTACCAGGGACGTTTCGTCCACCCGCAGCAGTGGCCGGAGGATCTCGACTGGGAAGGCAAGCGCGTGCTCGTCATCGGCAGCGGCGCGACGGCCATCACCCTCGTACCCGCGCTTGCGGCAAAAGCGGCGCATGTCACTATGCTCCAGCGCTCGCCGGGCTACGTGTTCTCCGTGCCTTCCCGTGATGCCATCTCGGCCGCGTTGTTGCGCGTACTGCCGGAACGCGTGGTCTACGCGATGGCGCGCCGGCGCAACATCGCCCTTCAACGGCTGCTTTATCGCGCGGCGATGCGCTGGCCGAAGCGGGTGCGCGCGCTACTGCTGGCCGGTGTGCGTCGACGCCTCGACGGCGCGGCCACGCTTGACGATTTCTCGCCGGCGTACGACCCGTGGACGCAGCGGCTCTGTGTCGTTCCCGACAACGATCTGTTCGACGCGTTGCGCGCCGGAAAGGCCTCCGTATGGACCGATTCGATCGCCGGGTTCACCGAGACCGGTGTGCGCTTATCGTCGGGAGCGAGCATCGAAGCCGACATCGTCATCTCTGCGACGGGATTTCACTTACAGGTGCTCGGCGGCATGATGCTCGATGTGGACGGTATTGCCCGCGATCCGGGCACGCTGATGACATACAAAGGAGTGCTGCTTGATGGCATTCCCAATGCCGCCGTGTTGTTCGGTTACATCAATGCGTCGTGGACGTTGAAGGTGGACCTCGCCGCGCAATATGTCTGCCGGCTGATTCAGCGCATGGACGAACGTGCCGTCGATGTCGTCGTGCCGCGGGCGCCGCCAGGACAGGCGCTGGATGTGTGCATCCTTGACGCGCTTACATCGGGTTACGTAACTCGGGGAGAGGGTACGTTGCCCAGGCAGGGCAGGGATGCCCCGTGGCGCGTCACACACCGCTATGAAGTCGACCGACGTGTGCTGCTGGAGGACCCGGTCGACGATGCTTGGCTCGAGATGTCCTGAGGCTTCGTGACCATGATTTTGATAGCCGTCACGGTTTCGGTAGGAAACGGCCTGCGCGCTTCTGAAGCAGAGTGACCAGTTCTGGAGCCATATAGTCGTAGTCGTCGGGGATATCCAGGCAAACGACGCGTTTTCCCTTCAGTGCCTGACCGAAGCCATTACGCAGTTTCGCCTGGTGGCGGCTTTCCATGACGACGATGACGTCGGCCCAGCGCAACTGTTCCGCCGAGACTGGCACCTCGGCGTCCTGGTTCACGCCGGCGGAGTCCGTTTCCACGCCAGCGTACGTCGCGAAGATGTGCTCAGCCGTGGGGCTGCGTAGCCTGTTCTTCGCGCAGATAAACAGAACTCGTGTCATGGCTGGGGGCGTCCACTCTGGAGGGTTGCACGCGTCGGGTCGTTTCGCCCACTATCGGCGCGGGGTGATTTTATCTTCAGGGGATGGAGCCATGCGCTGTTTTGTACATCACGACGCCGAGGCGGTTGGCGTCTGCAGGTGCTGCTTCAAGGGTACGTGTGCATCCTGCGCGATTCCGGTGACGAATGGCCTTGCGTGCTCGGCGGTCTGCCGGCCAGTGGCCGAGGAAATCGCCCAGCTACAGCTGGTTACCTTGCGGAACCAGGGCATCTATCGTGCCCAACGACTCATCCAGCCCGCCATGGCGGTCCTCTTCGTGGTGACGGGGGCGTCCATGGTCTACTCGTATCCCTCGTGGTCCTTGGGCTGGATCTTTACGGCCGCCGGTGTCGTTACGGGACTGGCTCAGATCGTTTCTTCGCGCCGTCGTCGCACGGCCTGACAAATCGCTTTTCTTAAGAACAGCCGCTTGCGAGGTGGCAGCAATGCGTATGACTATGTTCCTTGCAGCGATGTGCTTCGCGGGGTCAGCGATCGCGGCGCCGCAGCAGCCCCGGATCGTGCTACCTGACAACCCGACGCCCGACCAGCGCGCCGACATCGAGCAGCGTCTGAATGACTGGCCTTCGCTCGCGCGCTTCGCGACGGATAACGCCACGTATCCGCCACCGAAGGCAGGCGAAAAGCGCGTCGTCTTCTTCGGCGATTCGATCACCGATTTCTGGGGGAGGCCGGTCGGTGATTTCTTTCCCGGCAAGAACTACATCAATCGCGGTATTAGCGGGCAGACGACGGCGCAGATGCTCGTGCGCTTTCGCGCGGATGTCATCGCACTGAAGCCGGCTGTGGTCGTTATCCTCGCAGGCACGAACGACATCTCGGGCAATACCGGGCCATCGTCCATGGCGATGATCGAGGATAACCTTTCGTCGATGGCTGAGCTTGCGCGTGTCCACGACATTCGCGTTGTCATGGCCACCCTCCTGCCGGTGAGCGACTACGTGGACCCGATGCAGTCGAGGCGGCGCCCGCCACCCCGGATTCGTGCGCTCAATGACTGGATTCGTCGATACGCGGAGCGCGAGCACCTGGTACTTGTCGACTATTACCCTGCCATGGTCGATGCGAGCGCCGCGCTGAAGACAGAACTCACCGACGATGGACTGCATCCGAATGCACAGGGCTACGCCGTGATGGCGCCGCTTGCCCAACGCGCCATTCAGGCGGCGCTCGTGAAAGGCGGACGCTGAGCGAGAGCTCGCCTTACAACGTGTCAGGGCGATACCGCGTGTCCCTGTCGGGCGAGCGAGCAATTCGTCCTGGCAAGGCCCGACAGACCTGTCTTACGGCTGTCCATAGCATCGTTGGCTCATTCGATCGCCTTCTCCCGCGTACGTCCGGGCTGGGCGAGGGTCGTTCAGGGCCGGACGTATCAGGACAGGATCGACCATGGAAATTTCCTTCAGGCACGCCGCGCAGGCGTCGCTTGCGCTTGGCGCTATCTTTTCGTTGACAGCATGTACCGCCGCGAATCCTCTCGTTACCCGAACGCAGAAGGCGCATGAGGCGAAGGTCGCCGCGATCCCGAAGTGTGCGCGCAAGCTCGGGACGATTTCGGTCATCGAGCCGGAAGGCGACATCCATTGGTGGACGCAGCAGCAGTTGCCGTCGCCGACCAAGCTGATTAAGGTGTTCGTCAATAAGTCCGGCTGCTTCACACTGCTGGATCGAGGCATGGGCATGAACGCTGCCATGCGCGAGCGCGCGCTCGCCGCGGGCGGTGAGCTGCGCGGCGGAGCCAACATCGGCAAAGGCCAGGTCAAGGCAGCGGACTATGTCATGGTTCCCGACCTCGTCTCGACCAATGCCAACGCAGGAGGTAGCGCGCTAAGCGCCCTGGCAGGCGGTCTGATCGGCGGCGGCGCCGGCCGCCTCGTCGGTGCCATCAATATCAGCTCGAAGACCTCCGATGTCGTACTCACCGTGACCGACGTCCGTTCGTCCGAGCAGGTCGCGATGACCGAAGGCCACGGTGAGAAGAACGATATCGGTCTCGGTGCGAGTGGTGCGTTCTTTGGCAGTCAGGGCCTGGGCGGCGCGGGCATCGGCGGATATGCCAACACCACGATCGGACAGGTCATCAGCATGGCCTACCTCGACGCCTACACGAAGCTGGTCAACGAAATGGGCGGGATGCCTGGCAACGCGTCGGCGGCGAACTCGCGTCAGTCCGGCACGGTCCGCGTCGCCACGCGGATGTTTCCGAGCTCCAGCATGAAGGGCAAGGCGGTACGCTCGCTCGATCCCGGCATGACGG
>NZ_JBFUIT010000135.1:0-9823 GCF_056401735.1 Luteibacter sp. P4_D7_3 | reverse complement strand
GTACGGCGATCAGGTCGAAGCGGTCGATCGAGCGCAGGATGCCCGTGGGCGTCGCTGCCGTCATGGTCGGGATCAACGTGCAGTAGGCCAGCGCCCACCAGAAATCTTCCGTCGAAATGCCCACCGAATGGCTGAGCAGGGGCAACAGGATCATGCCGCCCAAGGCGGCGACGATGCCGCTGGCCAGGTCCAGGCCGAACGAGAACCCCGTGACGTCACGGAAGCGCTTGATGTCCTTGTGGGCGAGGGCAGGCGTGCCGAACTGGACGACGAACTGCCAGGTCTGAAACTTGGCGATATCGCTGACCGTCTTGGCGTATGCCTGGACGACGACCAGCGTGCCGAACAGCGCCGGCGTCATGCCGCGGCCCGCGCAACCGAGGGCGAGCAGGCTGAGCAACGCACTGACGACGTTGCTCGATCCGAGGATGGACGCGTTGCGCACGATGGCGCGAAATGCGCCATCGGAGAACCAGTGCTTCATGCTTTGACGCCGGGCCAGCTTCCGAACGCAGCACAGATGGCGTCGATCTGCTCCGGCGTATGGGCGGCGCTGACGCTGCAGCGGAGCAGCGATTCGTTGCCCGGCGTGGCCGGCGGCACCATCAGGTTCACGTAGACACCGTTCTTGAGCAGATGATCCCAGAAGCGAAGTGCTTCCAGCTTCTCCCCGACGAGGACGGCGACCACCGCATTGGCCGGTGCGCCGAGGCGGAAGCCCAGCGCAGAGAGGCCGGCGTGCAGGCGCTCCGCATTGGCCTGCAGGCGCAGCCTCAGGTCGGTCGCGGCCTCCAGCTTGCGCAGCGCTGTGCGCGTCGCGGCGATCGTTGCCGGCGCGAGGGAGGCGGTGAAGACATACGGCCGGCTGGCATAGCGAAGCACGTCCATGTCGGCGGAGTCGCCGACACAGAAGCCGCCGGTGTTACCGAGGCTCTTGCTGAAGGTGCCGACGACGTAGTCGATATCCGCAAGCACGCCGTCTTCTTCGGCCAGGCCCTGGCCCTTCTTGCCGAGCACGCCCATGGAGTGGGCTTCGTCGACCAGCAGGGTGGCGCCGAATTCCTGTTTCACGCGGACGAAGTCGCGCAGCGGGGCGCGGTCGCCCAGCATGCTGTACACGCCTTCCACGATGATCAGTGCATCGGCGGCGCCGTCGCCGAGGCGGCGCATGCGCTTGGCCAGGTCGTCGGCGTCGTTGTGGCGGAAGCGGATGGTGTTCGCACCGGCCAGCGTGCAGCCGTCGTAGATACTGGCGTGGCTGTCGGCATCGATCATCACGGTGTCGCCCGGGCCGGCCAGCGCCGAGATCATGCCCAGGTTGGCCTGGTAGCCGGTCGAGAACACGATGGCGTCGCGCTTGCCGTAGAACCGGGCCAGGTCCAGCTCGAGCTCGCGATGCGATGCGTAGCTGCCATTGGCCATGCGTGAGCCGGTCGTGCCGGTGCCCGCGTTCTCGAGTGCCTCGCGCGCGGACGCGATGCAATCCGGATCGAACGTCATCCCGAGGTAATTGTTGGTGCCGGCAAGGATGGTCGGTCGTCCGTCGATGATCCCCTCGGTGGGCGAGACGATCCGGTCGATCTGCACACCGAACGGGTCGATGCCGACCGCTGCCAGCTCCTCCCGAACGGCACGAACCGCCTTCAGCCTGGAATTCTCTTTCATGCGATGTTTGCCCGTGCAGTTCTGGATCAGTGACGCGACGACGCGTGTTCGCTTATGCGTTTTCGCCCGCCGACTTCTGGATCAGCGAGGCGAAGTCGCCCACGGTCCGTACCTCGGCGAGCGCATTGATGGGCACGGAGATATCGAACTGGTCCTCGACAGCGACCACGAGGTCCATGACTCGCAACGAGTCCAGCCCCAGCTCACTGGTGATGCCGGTGTTCTCGGTGATCACTGCCACGCGACCTTCCGCGATCGGGGTGACGAGTTCGATAAGTTGTGCAACAACGTCTTGGTGATTCATCAGGGCACTCCGTTCAGTGCGCAAAGGGTTTGCCGAGCGTGTCGGCGAGACCCCGCTCGAAGCCGAATACGGGCCGCCACCCGGTCGCGTGTTCGAAGGCACTGCCATTACCGACCCAGTCGGCATGCGTGACCTCGCGCACCTTGCCGAGGGTCAGCATGGGCGCGTATCCGAAGACGCGCGCCGCGGCGAGATTAACGCCGCCAACAAGTCGCAATAATGACGCGGGAATCGGCAACCGACGGATCGGTGCATTACCACGCAGTACGCGGGATGCCGTGGCGAGCACGGTGTCCCAGTCGTAGCCGTTTTCGTGGCCGTCATCCAATTCATAAGTATTTCCCGAATCGCCTTCGGACGCCAGCCAGGCGACCACCGCTGACGCGAGGTCGGCGACGTGAAGGAGGGAAAAACGGCCTTTGCCGTCGCCAGGAATCGGCGCCAGTCCGCGGGCCATCCCCTGGAACAGGGGAAGCATCTCGCGATCGCCGGGGCCGTAGACCGCCGGTGGCCGCAGGGCGGCCCAGGCCAGCCGGCCGGCGTTGGCCTGGAGTGCGCGCTCGCCACGCCACTTGCTGCCGGCATAGTCGGACAACTGCGGCTCGCGGGCGGCGAGGGAGGAAATCAGGAGATATCGGCGGCAACCGGGCTCGCCATTGGCCGCCTGGACCGTGTCCAGGACGCCTTGTTCGTTGATGCGGTCGAAGTCGGTACGACGGGCGCCACGCACGCTGCCCGCACAATGCACGAAAGCGTCGGCACCCTTCACCAGCGAAGCCAGGGCAACCGGATCGCCGAGATCGCCGGCGATCCATTCGAGGTTATCGGTGTCTTTCAGGACACGACCGGCGCGGGGCCGGTAGAGAGCACGTACGCGGTAGCCTGAAGCTACCAGCTGCTGCCGCAACGCGGTGCCAATGAAACCGGTGGCACCCGTCAGTGCAACGACGGGCTGCCTTGCGGCAGCAACGTCGCTCATGCCGCGGCGACGGCCTGCGGCGCCTGTTCCTGAGCCTGGGCCTGACGCTCCAGGTAACCGCTGCGGGTGGCCGAGCGGGACAGCTTGCCCGACGACGTACGCGGCAGTGTGTGACGCGGCACCAGCTCGATGAGGCAGGCAATGCCCAGCTCTTCGAGGAGATCGCCACGAATGCGATTGACCAGTGACTCGCGGACGTCGACATCGTCGGTGTTGCACTGGACGACCACGGCGGCGACTTCCGCGCCACCCGGGCCCGGCACACCGAAGGCCGACGCGTCCTGCGAACGCAGTTCCGGCTGGCGTTCGACGATGCGCTCGATGTCCTGCGGCCAGATGTTGCGGCCGTTGACGATGATCATGTCCTTGTGACGACCGGTGACCACGACTTCGCCGTCGACGACGTAACCGATGTCGCCGGTGTCGAGCCAGCCGTCAGCGGCAAGCACTTCAGCGGTCTTTTCCGGCTGCTGGAAGTAGCCCGACATGACGCTCGGACCACGAACCATGATGCGGCCGACGTGGAGGTCGGCGAGCTGCTTGCCC
This sequence comes from Luteibacter sp. P4_D7_3, assembly GCF_056401735.1. NCBI lineage: Bacteria > Pseudomonadati > Pseudomonadota > Gammaproteobacteria > Lysobacterales > Rhodanobacteraceae > Luteibacter > Luteibacter sp. P4_D7_3. The sequence continues at coordinate 6,329 of NZ_JBFUIT010000135.1, read as the reverse complement.
GCGTCGTTCCAGATCTCGAGCTCGTGACCCGGGAGTGGGCCGCCGCAACGGACGAAACCCGTGCCGGTGCCGGCAGCGACCGGCGTCGCGATAAGGTCTTCGGCCAGGTCGGTCGGATCGATCCACTCGACCACGATGCCAGCCTGCAGCGGCGAGAAGCTGATTGCCAGCGAGGCCTCGGCCATGCCGTAGGACGGCACGAACGCGCGCGCGTCGAAACCGGCCGGCGCCAGCAGCTCGGCAAAATGCTTGGGTACTTCGGGCAGGATCGGCTCGGCGCCGATACCGGCAACACGCCAGTGCGAGAGGTCGTAGGAAGCGATATCCGACGGCTTGACGCGACGCGCGCACATTTCGTAACCGAACGGCGGGCTGTAGGCGATCGTTGCCTTCGAACGGCTCATCAGCTCCAGCCAGCGACGCGGACGCATCGCGAACTCGCGCGTGTCGAGATAGTCGATCGAGCGCTGACCCGCCATGACGGTGAGCAGACAGCCGACCAGGCCCATGTCGTGATAGAACGGAAGCCAGGACACGAAACGGTCGTCGTCACGCAGGTCGAGGCCGTAATTGTTCGAACCCTGCAAGTTGGCCATCAAGGCCTGCTCGGTGATCATCGCCGCCTTCGGCGTACCGGTGCTGCCCGAGGTGAACTGCAGGTACGCGACTTCGGTCGGACCGAGCGGCTGCAGTTCGATATTCTGGATCGGCAGCTCGGCGAACGCGGCCGGCGTGCCCCACTTGGCAATATCCAGGCCAACGACAGCTTCACCGAGGAAACCGATGAAGGCTTCCGAAGCGACCGCGACGGAAGCGCCCGCAGCCTGAAGCATGCCGCGAAGCTTCTTCACGTACGCATCATGGCCGCCGAGATTCACTGTCGACGGTAGGGCGACAGGAACGAGGCCCACGTACTGGCAGGCGAAGAAGAAACGCAGGAAGTCCGCGTTCGTTTCCGCCACGATGGCCAGACGGGCACCGCGTTCGAGCCCGAGCGTCGCGAGTCGCTGCGCCAGCTCAAGGGCTTCTTTGCGGAGGGTCCGGTAGGGCAGGGCCAGATCAAGCTTGCCGCCCGCGTAGAAGTTGGCACCCGTGACGCCACATGCGGCGTAGTCCAGCACTTCTGCAAGGCTGRCAAAGTCCGCACGGCGCAGGGGCACCGTGTTCATGGTGGGCGTGGGTAGCCCAACCTGGATGGCAATGTTTCCGTCTGCGCTCATGGTCTTATCGCGTTCTCAAGCGTTCTCCGAAACTAAGTGGGGACATTCCCACGTTGTTTCCAGGAGGTTACTGTACCTAATGGTACCATAATTGGTCGGTTTGTTAAGAATTTACTCAATCTTTCGTTAAAGAATACGGAAGTTGCTTCAGCAACGCTACAGCCAGAAGTCGGGGTCCTTTCGACGGCCTTTCCGATCAGTGCCTTTTGTGCTCCCGATTCCACTTCGCGAGGTTCTTCAGCGGGGCCTTGACGTACGGGCTCGCCTGGATCAGAGCGAAGATCGCGCGATTGAATAGCGTGCCAATCCGGTCGCTCGGCCGGTCGATGTCGATGAACAACACCGCCCGGTACTCGTCCGTATCGTTGTGGACCTCGTGCTCGAAGCTGTCGTCGAACAGCACCACCTTGCCTTCGTGCCAGTGGAGGATCTGGTCGTCGACCCGGATCCACACGTTCTTCCAGTCAGCCGGCACCTTCACGCCCAGGTGGGCCCGGATGACCGCACGGGTCGGGCCCTTATGCGCGTCGATGCGGTACCGCGGCTTCAGGATCGAAAACATGGCGGTGCGCATGCCCGGCAACCCATCCAGGGCCGCCGCCGTACGGGGGCAAACGGCGCAGTTCTCGTCCACGCGCTTGCCGTAAATGTAGAAGCCAAACGTCTTCCAGTTATCGCCCTTCGAAATTCGCTTCTGGTCGGGCGAGAGCTGGTGGAACGCCGGGATGTCCTCCGGGTGCTCGAGCAGGTGGTCGAGCTCGGCGCGGATCTCTGGCCAGGCGGCCTCGAGGCGCGGTACCCAGTCGAACTCCTTGTTGTCGATGACCGGCGTCGTAGGCACGAGCGAATGCTTCGCCTGGAAGCTACCGCTCCAGCGCAGGAAGTTTTTACCGCCCCGGATCAACAGGCGGCGCCATAGCGGTGCTTGCGTCGCAGTTGGAGAAACAGTGTTCACGTCAGTCGTCTATCAGGAGGGGTGGGACAGCGAAACTCGCTGTACAACGCGCTAGGCAGCAGCGTCGTGGACGAGCGGGAGCGTCGAGGTGGACGAAGTGATGGCGTGCAAAGCCTTTTGCAATACGTCGGGGTACGGCACGCGCGTGTCCAGATTGAAGAGGGAGGCGCCGTTGTATTGGAGCCGCCTCATCACCGCGATCTTGTCATTCAGTTCGGCCGTGCCGTGATCGGGTTTGCGGCCCTGTGCGGTGGCAAGGTCGATATCCAGCTTGATCACCAGGGCAGGGCGGATCGCCGCCATGCGCTCGTAGAGCGCCTGCTCACGTGCTGCCAGCTTGCGCACCAGCCAGTGGTGGCTGCGCGCCATGCCCAGGCCCGGACCGTCGTAACGGAAGCCGGCGATTTCCGCTTGTGGATAGCGGTCGGTGATGACCGTCACTCCGCGCTCCGCGAGGCGGACCACCCGCCGCAGGTGAGCCGCACGCCACAGCGACAGGCCGTACATGACGAGGGCGCCGAAGGCATTGGGCAGCTTGTTCTTCATGTCCTGGGCGTGCGCAGCCTTCGCGGCGAGGCGCTTCTCCAGGCGGGGGCCGATCAGCGGCAGGCGCTTGATCTTGTCGCCGGTCTCGCCGGAGATAAGCCCCAAATAACGGCGGACAGCCGGGCCATCGTGGCTCAGTGTCTTCACAAGATCGTGGGTCAGCGTCGACTTGCCCGTACCGTCGCATCCGACCACGGCGATGAGTCCGGTGACCGAACGTGTCGAGGTGTCGATATGGCTTTTTGGTCCCACTGTACTGGCCGTCACGCCGCTGCCGCCTGGGTGGGCGAGGCTTCGAGCGCGGCGCGAATCGCCTGCAGCGACGAATTCAGGACCGAAGCCGCGTCGTCCCGTGCATCGAGGTCGAGGATGGGCGCGCCATTGAACGTCAGGTGCGGCCAACCCGCGGCTTTCTCGCGCAACGAGGACAGCTTGTGGTCGGGCTTGCGGGCATGCGCGGTCTCCGCGTCCACATTGAGCCGGATCACCAGCATCGGGACGCTGGCAGCCATCCATTCGTAGAGGCGCCGTTCGCTGCCCCGGAGGCGGCGGACCCACCAGTTGCCACCTTCGGTTTTCGCCAGCTGCGGGCCGTCGAAATTAAAGCCGGCCCTCTCGGACTGCGGGTAGCGATCGGTCACCACGAGGACGCCGCTGCGAGCCATGGCCAGCATGCGACCGAACTTGTGGGCGCGCCAGCGAGACAGCAGGTAGATGGCGAGCGCCGTGACATTACCCGGAGGGGCGGAGGGGCGATCATGGACCTTGTTCGACTTGCTGAGCAGGTAACGATTTAACGACGGCCCGATAATCGGAAGCGTCGCAATCCACTCACCGATGCGGCCCGATGATTGCCCGAGATAAAGGGCTTCGGTCGGACCGAACTCGCGCAGGCGAGCGACAAGATCGGCTTGCAGCGTCGATTTGCCCGAACCATCGCTCCCGGTAAGGGCGATGACGGACAAGGGACGCGAGGCAGCTAAGGAAGGAGAAATAGGCACACCAGATACCCGGTTTGCGCTGGAAGGCAACAATTTTATTACATTGTTCATACTTGCGTCTACCTGAGCGCAACCTCGCCTTCACATATGCGAAATTGCGGCCTACGAATTGTCTCAATGTGGCTACACGCTGGTATCATTTCAATGACACTTTTATTAACGCGGGTACGGTAATGCGGGCAGAGTCCGGCGCAATGGCGCCACTGATTGCAATAATCGGTAGCGATGGTTCCGGAAAGTCCACGGTCGGCGACCATATCCTCGAGTGGATCGGCCGCTATGGACCGGCGGGGCGGGCCCATCTGGGCAAGCAGTCAGGCAATGTGGGCCGCGCTATCGGCCAGCTGCCGCTCATCGGCGGCGTCATGGACCGGGCGATCCATCGCAAGGCCGACGACGTGAATCGTCGTCTCAAGGAAGACAAGCAGCCGACCCTCCTGCCGGCCCTGGTCATCACCGCGTTCACGCTGCGACGGAAGCGCCGCTTCAAGCGGATGCTCGCCATGCGCAAGCAGGGACTCATCGTGGTCACCGATCGCTTCCCGCAGGTCTCGGTTCCGGGTGCCTACGATGGCCCGGGCTTCCCGGACAGTCCGGGAGGATCCAAGCTCGTGCTGGCCCTCGCGCGACGCGAACAGGCCGTCTTCGAGTGGATGGCCGGTTACCGGCCGGACCTGGTGCTGAGGCTCAATGTCGATGTCGACACCGCCTTCGCCCGCAAGCCCGACCATCGGCGCGACGCCCTGGCCCGGAAGATCGCCGTGACCCCGTACCTGACCTATAACGGCGCTCCGATCGTCGATATCGACGCTAACCAGCCGCTCGAGCAGGTCTTTCGTGACGCCGAAGCGGCTGTCGCGAAGATCATGGCCGAGCGTGGTTACACCGCGAAATAAGCGGTATCAGGGAGCGACGCGGGGGCTGACTGCGCCGTAAGGCAGGATCGAGGCCGATGCGGTCGTCGCGTCGTGGCTGAGGGCGCCATACGGCAGAATGGATGCCGTGGCGTCGATCGCGCCGGCGCTCATGGCGCCATAGGGAAGAACGGAACCCGGCGCCGCCTTCGCGTCGTGCGCCACCGCGCCGTAAGGGGCAATCGTGGCTACGGAGCCCACATCCGACCGAGACTCGACGGTGGCGGAGGCAGTGCCCTGCGACGCCCACGCGCCCATGGCGGCAACGAGCAGAGCAAGAGGGAGCAGGCGGAGCGGCGAGCGGACGAAAGCGAGAGTGGTCATGGGAGTCAGCATAAGAGGAGGCTCGCCTATGCTGCGCCGCAACAGGGAATCTATCCAATCGTTAGTTGCTATGGGGCCCATAGCGCCGATGAATGAGCCTGTTAGTCGCCATACCCTGATAACGCCCCTACTTTTACCGTGACATGCGACGCGCRATAAAACCCTCCGGACAACACGGAGAGAGTTTCATGCGCGTATTCCTCACAGGCGCGACCGGTTTTATCGGCAGCCGCATCGTTCCCGAACTCCTTGCCGCCGGGCATCAGGTCATCGGCATGACCCGATCCAATGCCGGCGAGCGTTCCCTCCGGGCGGCGGGCGCCGAAGTCCACCGTGGCACGCTGGAAGACCTCGACAGCATGCGTGCGGGAGCAGCCAGGGCGGATGCTGTGATCCACACGGCCTTCGATCACGACTTCGCCAACTTCGTGGCGAACTGCGAGAAGGACAAGCGCGTCATCGATGCGCTGGGCTCGGTACTGAAAGGTTCGCCGCGCCCGTTGATCATCACCTCAGGCACAGGCATGGGCGCTGTCAATCACAGCGGCATGGCCACGGAGGATGTCTTCAACGCAAACAACCCCAATCCTCGCGCGGCGTCCGAGATAGCCGGCAACGTTTTGCTGGAGGCGGGCGTTAACGTGGCCGTCGTGCGGCTTCCGCAGGTGCACGATCCGGTAAAGCAGGGGCTGATATCGCCTTACGTCGACCTGTCGAGGGCGAAGGGCAAGGTGGCCTACCTTGGCGAAGGAAAGAATCGCTGGCCGGCGGCGCACGTGCTCGACGTGGCGAAGCTCTACCGGCTAGCGATGGAGAAAGGCGAGGCGGGCGAACGCTACAACGCGGTGGCCGAGGAAGGCATCGCCGTGCGCGATATCGCGAATGTGGTCGGCGCCGGTTTGCAGCTTCCCGTGGTGTCGTTGTCACAGGAGGAGGCAGCGGAGCACTTCGGCTGGCTGGGCATGTTTGTCGGGATGGATCTGCCGGCGTCCAGCGCGTGGACACGGGAGCGCCTCGGCTGGCATCCGACGGGACCCGGGCTGATCGACGATCTCAAGCGGATGAATTACTCGGCGGCGGCGTGAAACCGTCGAGCGCATGATTCACCGCGGCGCAGGAGCTCACTTGTACTGCGATGCCCTCTGCGCAAGACTCTCGGCGGGGACTTCCGCCGAGAGAACACGACATGCAGACTCGTATCCAGGGCACGGTGATGCCGGTGCTGGAAGTACATCTCGATCCGGGCGAGAGCGTCTTCGCCGAAAGCGGTGAGCTCTCATGGATGACCGCGTCGATCCAGATGACCACGCATACCCAGATGGGCGGTGGCGGAGGACTGCTGGGCGTGTTCAAGCGCGTCGTCGGCGGC
>NZ_JBFUIT010000134.1:0-9919 GCF_056401735.1 Luteibacter sp. P4_D7_3 | reverse complement strand
AGCCAGCCGTCTCGGGGTAGATCGTCCAGCCACCCATGGCCCGCATGTCGGCGATGAAGAGGTCGCAGAGCGCCGCTTCGGTCGGGAACTTTGCCTTGATCTCGGAGGCTTTCAAGCTTCGATCCCCTTCACGGTAATGAGCCCCTTGGCGATCATGCGCATCCATGTGCGCACGAGTGCCCGCAGGCAGTAGAAGTCGCGCTCGGCCTCGTAGGCGGCGCGGTCACGGGTTTCGGCCAGGGTCGGCGAGTCCGTCCAGCGGTTGCACTCGCTGCAGGCGTACACGGCCTGCAGGTCCATAGGCTTCAGTGCCCCGCCGCAGTCACCCAGCCACCGCAGGTGCGCCAGTACGACCGTCTTCGGGTCGTAGAGGCACACACCGGCCTTCTGGACCGTGCAGCCTTCGTCCTGGGCGGACTTGCGGAGCGGCGTCATCGCCGGCCGCGACGTTCGCATAGGCGCGGCACGCTTCGGCCTGGCCATCGCGTCCACCACGGCGCCGGCGCCATCAGGCCGACCCATGACGGGGACGCGGCCGAGTGCCTTGCCCCGTGGCATAGGCGTCTTGCGCGCGAGACCTTTTGAGGGCCTCATGCCGCCCGCCGACGCGGATGCGCATCTTCCGGGAACTCAAGGATCACCCCCACCGTGGCGTAGTGGTTCTGCATGTCGATGAGGTACTGGCTCAGCTGCTGCACGGTCATGAGTGAAGTGACCGGGATAAAGCGCATCGCCTTGAGCTTTTGCTCGTACGACAGATGCCCCTTCATCGACGCGTCGTACATCTCGCGGAAATCTTCATCGTGCGCGCGCAGGATCGGCACGCCAAAGCGCAACTTGCACTCCGCTTTGACATCTTCCGGAGCGTCCTCGCGAAGCTCACGCGAGACCTGCTCGTACCAAGCATGCGAGATCGCGTTCTGGTCGAGCGACCGGTCCTTACCGGTCTTGATGGTCACGCGCAGGTAGTGGTGCTTCCTCCACTGCTCGCGGATGTCACCGAGGATGATCTGCAGGCGCTCAACGCTGTTCACGACGACGGCACCCATCACGCTGCCTCCGCAGTAGAGCCGACGGCGCGTACCTTCCCGATCTCCATCATCGTCAGGCCGTTACTGAAGACGGCTCCGGTGTCGATATAGATGACATTGCCCAGGACGGTCGGCGTCTTCACCGGCGTGTGTCCCACGAAGAGCGCGAACAGGTCCGAGACTCCAGTCTCGTCGCGCGCCTGGATGCGCGAACGGGACCACAGTGCGACCTCTACCAGCTTGTGCCGCCGACTGTTCGAAAGGTCACCATCGATCTCGGCGACGAACTCATCCCACGAGCCACCCCAGATGTCGGCATGGACAATGCCGATGCGCCCGACGGCGTGATCTATCTCGATCGCTACGGGAAGCGTTTCGAAGGCCTGCGCTGTGAGCTGCTGGCGATAGTCGTCCAGGGCAAGGAACCAGCCGCCACCGTTGCGCAGGTAATTCGAGTGATCGTGCTTGCCGGCGGCGACGCCGATGGCCATCTGCTCGTGATTGCCGCGAACGGCGTGGAACCAAGGGCGCGCGATCCAGTCGACGGCCTCCTCGGATGAAGGACCCCGGTCGACCAGGTCGCCCACCGAAAAGAGACGGTCGCAGTCCTCGTCGAACTGCGCCAACGCGATGGCGTCGCGCAGCGCATCGAAACATCCATGCACGTCACCGACGACGAAGTCCCGGCCGGCGGTGTTGCGGGGGAAACGCTGAATGCGGCTCATGCCACTCGCTCCCAATAGCGAGGCGCCGAACCAACTTGCTTGACGCGCGGTGCGGCGCTGCCCAGCCGAACCGCACCGGCCCTATTCAGGCGACGGAGGAGCGCGCGGATCTGGAGCTCGCCGCAGAACACCACCGGCTCGAGCTCGCGTACCGTCATCGGGCGCGAGGCCAAAGCCTTCAGGATCCGACTCTCGGTGGGGCTCATGCCACGCGCTCCCAGCGATAGGTCGGCGCACCCATGCGACGGACTCGCTCAGCCTTCTCGCCGCGGCGGATCTTCCCGTCTTCGACGAGCAACGCGACCGTGGCGCGGACGTACTGGTCGGAGTAGCCCGTGGCGTCCATGAGATCGTTGATGGTCTTGGGACCCGTCGATACTGCGTTCATCACGGCTTGCTGCACGGGGCTCATGCGGCCTCCCATGAGTCGATCTCAGGCTTCGCCGTCGTAAGTAGCTGCGGCTGCAACGGCGCGCCGAACGTCATCACCTGGTGCCAGACCTTGCCGGTCACCAGCGCACGGAGACGCTCGCGCCAGGACATCGTCCAGCAGCACGTCACGACGCCATCGGAGGCAACGTGCGCTGGCAGCGGGAGATACTCCGGCTGGTCCTTGGCGATCGTTACGGTGACTTCGGGAAAGGATGTGAGCTTCATGCTGCCCTCGGGGGTTCGGGTTCGTCATTGGTGGGTTGTGTAGCGGCCAAACGCTTCGCTACCAACCGCGATGCTTCTCGGCCATCGGTGATCCGAATCGCCCCCTCCCTACTCCCACGATCCATCACGAGCGCAGCACGCTCCGGATCGCCCACGAGTGCGGGAGGCGTAGGGGTGGCATAGCCGTTGGAACGGTTGTCTGACTCGTGGCCGCCGATCAGGTAGGGCGAGTAAGCCGGGGTTTCGCGGCGCAGCCGGTAGCCCTGATAGCGGCGCTCGAATTCGCGCGCCTTGAACGGAAGCTCGGCCTCATTCGTGCTGCACAGGGCGTACCAGCCTCCCATCTCGTCCAGCACGACGTGAATCAGAGGATCATCGAAAGCCACGGAACGCATGCGGCCAACGGAGCCGATGGCCTTCAGCACCTTCGCCCAGGCGGTCATGCCCTGCGTTGCCGTCGATCCCTCGATCAACTTCACGACATCGGCGACCTTGGGCGCCCACTGGCCGTTGTCCGGGTTCTGCGCGTGCAGGCTGAAGGCGCGCGACACGTCCTCAAACTCGAACCGCTTCAGCGCATCCCAGAAGATGCTAAGCATGAACAGCGATGCTTCCTTGCCGTAGTACGCCATGGCGGCCGTCAGCAGATCGGCGAATCTTGTGCTTTCGTTTTCTTGCATCGTCGTGGCCAAGTCAGCGTTGATTTTGCGAAGCGGCGGATTGCTCAGCGAGCCACTCATCGGCGACGCGCTTGTTGCGTTCTTCCAACTGCTGCTGTTTGCCTCTCGGGCCGAAAGCTCCGGCCACCACCACGTCCTGCGTGACGGTTGGGACCTGATCATTCCAACGTTCGCCGTTGAGGTAGGTCGAACCGTAGGGAATGAACTGGCCGCCTTTTTCAAGCCACTTCGGAGTCTTCGATTGCAGGGCCAAGGCCGCGAGGATCGTCGCAAGAAGGTCAGCGGTTGGCTTGAGCTTCACCCAGGCTTTGGCGGCATCCTTGCGACCTTCCTTCCGGGGATACGCTGCCCAGAACTCATCGAACCGATCCGTCGCATCGATCGCGTCCGCGTTGTGACGGTTGCTTTCCTTGACGGTTAGTGACGGTTCTTGACGGTTAGACGGCACCTGCTGCGGGGGTTGGCGCGGCATCTGCGGGGGTTGGTGCATCTCCTGCGGGGGTTGCTGCGCAGTATCTGCGGGGTGCATCTCCTGCGGGGTGCACGACGTGCGGGGGTTGCCACCTGCGTTTTCCGGATTAGTCACTCGCTTGTTCAAGCAGAGCGGCGCATCAATCACGCGAGTGAGAAGCTCGGTTTCGGCCACGTTCGCTTCGCCGCGGGTGGGATAGGTGCCGAGGATCTCGCGCGAACAAGATTCCTTCTCACTCATGAGCCAGGCCGAGTGCGCGCCCGAGCCGAAGTAGACATCCATCTCAGGCGCGCATGCGCAGGTCCGGCTGCCGACGTAGAACTGGCCTGTGGGGACGTGTGTGATCCGGTAGATATAGTGGACTTCCCTGGCGCTGGTTCCGGTGAACTTGCTTGGCGTTAGCCAGTAGCGTGTATGCCGGCCGTTGCTACGGTCAGCGGAGAGGACGGATGCCTGCTCAAGCCATTTGATGGCGCCCTGCACCGCGCGCTCGCTGAAGCACGTACGCTCCGCGATGGTTGCAATGGACGGCCAGCAATTACCCTGATCATTCGCGTTGTCGGCGAGCGAGATCAGCACCGCCTTTGGCGTCGGCGGCATCTGTAGGGGCCAGCACTGACCCATAAGCGTCGTGCTCACTGCGCAAGCCACCATGTCGTGACCAGCTTGCCGCTGATAGAGCACCGGCGAGGGTCGCCCTTGCGCACGGCGCCAGCCTTCTCAGCATCGGGTAGCCGGCGAGCTGCCTCGTGGCGCTCCAGTCCGGTATGGTCTGCGATCTCGGCACTTGTGAGGCCCTCAAAAGCCCTCACCTGGGCCACGACGATTTCGATATGGCACTGACGTGCGCCGCTGGCCGTGTGGCTCTCGGCGGCGTCATGGGAAGACTGGGGGTCGGTGGCCCTGGCGGCCGGAAACTCGATGCGACGGACGTGCGACATGGACGGAACCTCTTTGGCAGGTCCCTCGCTATTATTCACATGCGCGAGCGTGTGGCCGTCTGAAATGACCGCTTGAGCCATGGCCGTTTCGCCACCGAAAAGATTCATCTGATCGCGAGCAGCATTCACAGGTCGTCCCTCTTGAGGGCCCTGATAGGCACCACATTGGCCCGGTGCTTACGAACTACGAAGCGTTCGGTGATTTCTTCGCGCGCAAGGCGCGACACGGCTTCCTCTTGGGAGATGCCGTGTTTAAGCGCAAACGCCTTGATCCGAGAGTTCTCGGAAGGCGTCAGTTGGATGCCGTCGTCAAGCCGCACAGGGCCTCCAAAGGGACTGCAATGGGTACTTCAAGCGGCGATCGCGTTGCCGGTACGCTGCTCACGTGCTTCGGCGCGCTCGATACGCTCCAGGCGCTCAAGCACTAGGTCACGGAGCAACACGGCAGGCTGCGTCTTGTTGATGCGCGCAAGGGCATCAACCAAGGTGCGCTCGTCATCATTGAGGCGAACCTTGATGACCTTGTTCCGTAGGTGGGTCTGTTCGGCGTACATCGGCGAATCCTTTGAGAGGTGCTCGTGTGGTTGAGGAATGGAGTCACGCGGCAACGAGCCGCGAGGGGGAATCAGGCGGCTTTACGCTTGGGCTTCGCGCTGGACCGAGGCGTCGGGCCCCATACATCGGGCCGGAGAGAAGCTCGCGTCACTTCGCCTTCGGTGAAAGCCTCGATTGCCGTAGCAAGAGATGTGCTCGCGTTCCGACGACCGGTGGCGATCTGCCAGAGGTAGTCAGGATTGGCATTCACGCCCTCAGCGAGGGAGCGGCGGCGGCCTGTATCGGCGATGTAGGTATGGAGGTCCATGGCCGAAGGCTAGCAGAGTGCTATCGAAAGTCAATAGCATGATGCTCGTTGCCGAACCTAGCAGTCTGCTAGACCATTCAAGGATGAATACGGGCTCGCATGAAATTGAGGAAATGAAAGCAGCCAGGCGCCGCCGGCTCGCTCTTCTTGTGGACGAGATAGGGCAAGCTGAACTCGCCAGGGCCGCCGAAATGAGCCCGGCTTACTTGTTTCAGATGAGCAAGGCCGAGGGTAAGCAGGCTCGCGGCGTCAGCGACGCGAATGCCAGGAAACTGGAGATCGCGGCGCGGCGCCCAAAGGGCTGGCTCGATGGTCTGGTCGATTGGCACGACCTGCAACGGCGAAATGCTGAATCTCAGTCAGTACCGAGATTTGAGACTGGCGAGGGCTATGTTCGCTTCCCACTCTTGGAAGGATTCGCGGGCATGGGTAAAGGTGATTACGTCGGCGACTACCCAGAGGTCGTCGAGAGCCTTCGTGTCTCGCGTGAGTGGGTTGAGCGAAAGCTGCCAGGCGTACCTCCTGACGTGATCCGCGTGATTACCGGCCGCGGCGATAGCATGAAAGGTCAGTACAACGATGGTGATCTGATCTTCGTCGACACCCGTATTAAAACGTTCGATCAGGACTCCGCGTACTGCTTCCGTTGGGAAGGTCGCGTGCTAGTGAAGCGCCTTCAGTTCGTTGGGCGTGGAACGCTACGGATCCTCAGCAAGAACCCCGATTACCCGGCGATCGATGCGCCTCTTGACGACATCGAGATAGGTGGCCGCGCGCTCGCGGCCTGGACACTCAAGGAGTTCTGACGAAGGTCAGGACGCAGCTCTACTACAAGGATTCAGGGGAAGAACATGGCTTTGCTCAAGTGCCCAGATTGCGGCGGAAACGTCAGCGACAGCGCACCTACTTGCCCCCACTGTGGGCGCCCCATGATGGCGGCCCCTCCAGCGCAGGCGGCTGCACCCGCAAAACCCGTAAAGCCAGTGAAGCCACCAGCGAAGAATCACGGATGCGGAACGCTGATCGTGATTGTCGTCGCCGTCGTGATTCTGGCCGCTGTGTTCGGCGACCACGACAAAAAGCCGAAGGACAGCACGCCCTCCCCTACCGCTGCCGCCGCGGCAGCCGATGAGGCGAAAAGGGATGAGGAGTGCGCCACCGACGTGGTGTGCAGTGCGAAGAAACACGCTGGAGCGGCTGAGGTCTACTGCAAGCCACAAATTGAGGCGCGCGCCCTTCATGACGTGAAGTGGACTGACAAGTTTCTCGACCCGATGATGAGCCGCTACAAGTGGGCCGGCGATAAGCACGATGCGATCGTCTACATCGGCGACAAAGTGGCCTTTCAGAATGGCTTCGGCGCGTACAACCCCATGATCTACCTATGCACCGTTGACCTGGCGTCCGAGCGGGTTACGAAGTTGGAGATCATTGAGGGGCGCCTGCCGGCTGATTGACGCTGTCTACCTATCGGCGCAACGTCGATAGGCAAAATCAATAGCACAAGCTAGCATGGTGCTATTGCTATTGGTTAGCAGTCTGCTAGTCTTATCTCCAACGCCGGACCAGAACCGGCTTGGAGATAGCCATGAGCATCACGACCGCCTCGGACCTGATCACTAACGCCCTCGCCGCCGGCCGCATCAGCGCCGAACTCGCGAAGCGCGCCCAGGTCGCCGTCCGTGAATCGTCGTACTACGGCCAGCGCATGACGAACCGGGACCGCGCCCGCATCGTCGCAGTCCGCTTCGGGATCGAGGGCTAAGCCATGGGCGCCCTCACCTTCGTCAGCGCTAATAGCCCGGCCTTCGTTGCTGCCGTGCAGATCGGCGGCCAGGCGCTCAAAGTCAATGACCTGATCGCGGATCTGGAAGCCGACACGGCGACGCCCGCCGCCGTGATCGCCGAGGCGCACGTGGCCTACGAGGCCCTCAATCGCGCCTCCCTCGCCCTGTTCGAGCGCGCCATCGGCATCGCAAAGGCGCATGGCCATTACACCGACCTCGCCGCCCAGGCGATGGAAGKTGCGGCATGAGCGCCTACGAGGAACGGATCGATCGCCAGGTATTCGATGCCTTCGACCATGAGGCTCTGGTTCGCGATTTCATCGCCACGACCGAAACGCAGTTGCTCGGCGACGACGAGACCTTCGCCGAAGGCTTGAGCGATGCGCTGTTCGATCCCCGCAGCTGCAGCCAGATCGTTGCCCTCTTCCGCGAAGGCGACCTCCTGCGCGCTGCGCAGCTGATGCGGGACCACGTCCCGACCTACGTGGCCGAGAAGGCCGAGACCAAAGCCGACAAGGAGTTCCGTGTATGAGCACCGTCGTCCCCACCACCCACATGCAGTACGTCCGCCGCATTCGCCGCTACGGCCGCCAGCACGGCGTCACCGAGGCAGAGATGCGCGCCGCGATCCACGCCGGTCTGCCTCTCCTCACCGAGCGAACGCCCGAGTCGGTCTCGTATGAGCATGCTCGCCGCTTCCGCAATGTCGTGCCGACCGGCACCACCGCAGCATGAGGCCCCACATCTTCTCTCGGGACGGCAGCTGGTGGTGCTCTGGCCAGGGCATTGATTGCTCGGCCGCGACGTGGCGATCCGCCTACACCAAGTGGCTCGTCGAGCGCGCTTCTCGCCACAGGGTCCCCGCATGAAGCGCGCCCTTACCTGGTGGATGTCCGCCCCTTGCGAGCTCAAGTACGCGGCTGCTGGCTTCATCGCTCCGCACGTCCTGCTCGGCCTCATGTGCTGGCTCGGTAAGTAACCAATTTCAACACGCCGGCAGCGCCGGCAAAGGAATTCGCAATGACGAAGAACCCGATCTCTCTGACGCCCGTTGAGTCCTCGCAGATCCACAGCATCGGCCACGACGCGACCACCAACACGCTTGCCATCCGCTTCAAGAACTCGAAGGGTGACGCCAGCGGCCTGTACCACTACGACAACTTCAACGCCGAGGACTTCGCTGCGTTCAGTGGCGCCGAATCGATTGGTTCGTACTTCGGCAAGAACATCAAAAAGTCGGCCGCGTACCCGTTCCGCAGGATTGACGAATCCGAAGCGATGGTCACCGAGCAGTCGGCCCCCGCGCCGTCGCGCTTCGACACAAGCGCCCCTGGCATCACCTCCGACAACTCAACCGGACTGGTCTGGACCCGCGCCTACGCCACCGAAGGCGAAGTGACGTTCGCTGATGCTGAGGCGGCCGTCGCCTCGCTCAACGAGCAGGGCTTCATGGGCTTCTTCGACTGGCGCCTGCCGACTGTGCACGAACTGTTCGGGCTGATCGACCACGCCCGCTACGCCCCGGCGATCGACACGGACGCCTTCGAGTCCGCGGCCTATGACTGGGTGTGGACTGGCACGCCATTGGCGTCGGCTTCGGACGACGTCTGGGTCGTCTTCTTCGGCTACGGCGACGTCAACCACCACCGCCGAGACAACTACGCCTTCGTGCGTGCGGTGCGCGGCCCGTCGCCGGCCGGTCAGTAATCGGCCTTTTGGGCTCTTTCTCTTTCTAAGACCGCGCCGGCGGATACCGGCAAAGGAATTCGATATGTCCCGCTCCGACCATGGAAGCAGTTCGAACTCGCAGGGGAATGCCCTGTCCGTGCGCGAGGAATTCGGGGGCACCACCTCCAACCTGGCCGTGCAGGAGACCGCTTCCACGGCGGTCGCCGCCCAGGCTAAGGCCATGGTCGAGGCGCGCTACGTCATGGCGATGCGCCGGCCCCGCCAGTGGGACCAGGTGCGGCAGGACCTGCTGAAGGAGTGCAAGCGCCCCAGCTTCGCCCACAACAAGTCGGCTTACTACCGCAAGCCCATCGGCAACGGCGTCGAAGGTCTTGGCATCCGTTTYGTCGAGGTTGCCATCCGCTGCATGACGAACGTTCTCGTCGAGACCAGCATGATCTTCGAGGACGACACGAAGGAAGTGCACCGCGTCTCGGTGACGGACCTCGAATCAAACGTCACATATCCGCTCGACGTTCGGGTCACCAAAACGGTCGAGCGGTCGAGGCCGAGCGAAGACGGGACCTACCTCAGCGTCCGCAAGAACAGCTACAACAAGAACGTCTACACCGTTCCGGGCACCGAGGACGACATTCTCAACAAGCGCGCGGCCCAGGTGTCCAAGGCCATCCGCACCCTCGGCCTTCGCATCATCCCCGGCGACCTGCAGGACGAAGCTGAGGCGATCATCAAGTCGATCCGCCTGGACGAGGCGGCGCGCGATCCCGGCGCCGAGCGCAAGAAAATCGCCGATGCCTTCGCCGAGATCGGCGTCAAGGCATCCGACCTTGCCGACTACCTTGGCCATGCCCTGGACACCTGCTCGCCTACTGAGTTGGTGAACCTCCGTGGCATCTATGGGGCGATCCGCGACGGCGAATCCTCGTGGAAGAGCGTCATGGAGAACAAGGCCGAGCAGGCCGGTAGCTCCACGTCGGCAGCGGCGGCCTCACGCACGGAACTCCCCGAGTGCACGGCCGAGACCTTCGAGAAGAAGAAGGCCGGGTGGCGGATGGCGATCGAGACCGGCAACAAG